>CAJOOY010000009.1 GCA_905236385.1 uncultured Spirochaetia bacterium | reverse complement strand
TTTTATTAGAGTATTAATTCTTACTTTAGGCATAAGTATCTCAGGATTTGAGAGACCCAGCTCATTTACGCAGTAACCAATAAGATCATTTTTATTCTTTATGAAATTTGCATATAGAATCAGCATTGGTTCAAGACTAATTACGGATTTCTTTTTCTTGATGTGCCTTACAAGAATAAAGTATGAGACAGAAAGTTTGTTGTATCCTCCGTATTTTGTTGTCCACTCTTTATACGCTTCAGCTTTACCCTTCTCTTTTACAAGTTCTTTAAGCTTTGAATCAGAAGGTTTTGAAGGGAGGAGCCCATCTTTTCCATCGCCTGAAACGAGCTGCAAGTCAAACAACTGTCCCTTCTTTACGAGTGTTTGTCTAGTAAAGAGAATGTTGTTTTTTCGCATGTAGGTAGTAACAGTTTTAATTGTTCCTTCAGGACCAGGAACCCATGCATCCTTAACTTCCCAGTTGAAAATTTTTTCAGTCACGTTGTAGCGTTCGTCAGCTTCTAAGCTCTCATAAGAGGTATGGAAGCCCTTAAAGAAATCTCCAGAGAACCGGGTATGGTAGACATTTCCAACCACTATGTTCAGGTAAGCATCTTTTGCATGATGATAATCATTCACAGACCTACACTTGATAAAATCAAATTTTTTTCTAAATTCAGAAACATTTTCAGCTTTTGAATACACAACCTGACATGGTTTAGGCATATAGTTCTTCAGGACAGTTGCAGCTTCTTTTGTGCTCTGCCTTGTCTCAACAAGCTGTCTGTTCACGAATGACAAAAGTTCTTCTTCTGTAAGCTTTGTATGTCTTATAAGTCTTTCGTACTTTTCTAAAGATATAAGTCCCTTGTCTAAAAGACCTCTCCACAAGCTTGTAACCTTAGCATCGGTACGAATTTTGTCATCAAGAGGATAAGAATCACTTTTTCTCAGATTTAAATTCTTATTAACAAGAACACGGTTGTTTAGACTGTCATCCTTAGTCTTAGAACGAGGATAAATATGGTCAATGTCGTAATCATTGAAATTTGAGATATCAATCCTGTCCCCTGAGTACATACACTTTCCAAGCTGAGTATAGTAAAGATACAGTTTGTCGCTCTGAAGTCTTCTATCTGTTTCATTACTCAGAGAGTCTAAAAGCTTCTGCGTTTCTGGGTCTTTTTTCTGAGCCTGATAGAGCTCAATCAAGTACTGCTTTCTTGTCTTTGTTCTCTTACCTTTTTCTCCTCTTTCTCTTGCAAACTCAAAGAAGACCTTTTCCGGATCATGACCTGTTATCTTCTTGATTTCCTGCACTATCCTTAAAATCTGCCAAACCTGTCGCTTTACAGCGGGAGAAACATAAAGGTTTTCCACTATGCTGTAACTTAAATTACCAATTCTCTCATTAGCAGGCAGACTATCCTTAAAGTTGTATTTTTCTCCAAGGAGAATCATCAAATTGTCATTTGTTTCCCAAAGCATGGTAATAATGCTCTTACATTCTCCTGATTCATTATCAATATGATAAAACTCTGTAAGGAACTCTTTTGATAGCCTTCCCCAATCCTTGTAGTGGAATCTTGTAACAATCTCTTTAATTTGATTATCAGAAAGAACTTCCGAATAAGAAGATTTTATCCTCTTAGTGAGTAAAACAGGGTCATCTCCGAAAAGCGTAATCCAACGGATTATGCTCTCAACATCAGAGTTCTTCAGAATATTGTTATCTAGGTATTCCTTGAAATCCAAATAAGAGTCCAGAGACGACTTAAAACCTCCATCCACACCTGAGATCTCAATTTTCTCTCCCTTTTTATACCATCCTTGGCATAGGACGAAGTCTTTTATTCTTTTCTCTGTTACCTTTCTAAATCTCTTAAATAAACTGTTGTATATCTCTTGCTTCTGTTCAACAGTTATTTTCTGACCTTTGAGTCTAAGATTATTCAATTCATTTAGAACCATGTATTTTGAATAGAGCAGAGACTTTTTGGGGATTACGTCTTTATCTCTTAAATAGGTGCATTTGTTTGTCATTCTCGTTATGAATGACTCAGCAGACTTCTCTACATCTATTACGTCTTCAAAATTCCATGGACGAATAAGACCTTCTTGTCTCCTTGTCATCCATGCATACTTGTTTTCATTGGTTTCCGGATTATGAAAGCTCGTGAGAGGGCCAACATAATAAGGAATCCTGAAAGTAAATATTCTTAAAATCTTATCACTGACAGTCAAACCAGTTGCATCTCTGACCTTCAAAAAAGCGAGGTAATTTTCAGAATTCAACAGTATTTCTTTAAGTTCTATCTCATGAATCTGATGAGGCAAAACACTGTTATTTGAAGATATAAGAAGTGGGAAAAACATCTGATTCTGAGCTTTATCATAAATATCTTTCCATTCTTGTGTTGCTTTGGCTTCTTCAGGCATGCTGTCCAAGTATTTCTTTACTAGTTTATTGAAATCCTCAGCCTTACACCTCTTAAAAGACTCTCCCTGATCCGTATGACCAATGTATGCTGAAAAACCTATTTCGGACTTCTCATGGAAGAATTTCTCGTATTCGTCATATGTGCAGTATTCCTTCATTAAGGCTTTAAATGAGTGTAAATCTTTATTATTTTTGTTGAACTGTGCAACTTTTGATTCAGAAATATACTGATACCCTCCCATTATATCTGCCAGAAGGGACCAATCATAAATAGCTTTCAGTATTTCAATAAGATGATACTGTTCTTCATCAAGGAAGTCCTGCACATTTGCTGCTTTGTCTTCGTAGGAATTGTCTGAAAAAGAAATACTTGGTGTTTCAACCTCTTTCAGTTCCTCATTAGCGAACAAATCAGCAAATTTATATGTGTATCCGGAAATAGCACGGCTAAGAATTTTTAAGTATGATGAATTAGAAGGAAGAGACAGCAGTTGCTGCAGACTTTCAGCCTTTTCTGATTTCTTGGTTTGTTTTAAAGCACTTTCAATATCTGAAAAATCATGAGCCCAGCTGAAATCATCATACTCAAAAAGAATTTCAATCTGTTTCTTTAGCTCTTCAAAAAGAGGCTCAGGAGAAACCATAGCCTTCATACCTTCTCCTGCAAAAAGAAAGTGCCCTCTGTTCTTCAAAATATGATGACATGCAAGATATACAAGCCTTGGATCGTATTTCACAGGTGTTCCATCTTCTTTTACACCTTTTATCAAAGCCTTTCTCAAATGGAAGATTGTAGGATACTCCTTATAATAATCCTTATCGGTATAATCAGAATCATTGAAAAGACTGTTAGATTGGAACTCTGATTTATCTTCCTTATGATATCTGCTTTCGTTAAGTCTTAAGAAAAAAGTCGGATCAATTTTTGCTATTTCCTCAGCAAAAAGTTCCTGTAGCAAATCAATTCTCTGAGTTTTTCTCATATTTCTTCGCCTAGAACAGCGAATAGTCCTTCTATCTGCTGCGGGTACAGCCTGCTCAAATAGACGTATACCCCACATAGCCTTACCATTAAATTTCAAAATGTTGTACTGCTCATCCGTCACTGCCCAACCAACAGAATCAGTTCCACAGTCAAGACCAAGATAGTACTTACCAAAAATTTTTTTCATATTGACAACTCCTTCCTTTAAGGTTATGTTATTAGTCAATAACACTGCATGTTCAAACAAAAACATGTTCAAATCGTCCTTCGGGACTTTCCGTTGTAGGAAGCCTGCCTTGTGCAGGTTTTTTATTTTCTTCCTTGGACTAATCCCTTCAGCCCTCTTATGTGCTATTTGAAAATAGTTTACACTATGTTATGTGTCCATAGCGCCACATTTTTTTCTTTTTTTGGAAAGATATTATGTCTCGCATGAACTTTGAGTAATTATTGAATTATAGTTCAAGCCTTGAGTATCCAGTTAGGGCCTTAGTCTACTCTCCCAACCTTCTCTACTGCCAGTCTCATATCTAAATCTTGAAGGCCATGATAGGCTTTGAGAAGGTAGTCTAGTGGAACCTTTTGGATAACTATTGAGCTTGGCATGTTGTAGTACCATTGGTAGTAGGCATAAAACTCACCTATCCAGATTGCTGCAAAACCTTTGATGGATTCACCTTTCTTTAACTTGTAGCTTTCTGTTTGTTGAAAGTATTCCCACAGATCTTTTGGTGCCATGGTACATAGATAGGCCTGGGACTGATCTATATGCCTTCTTGTTTTGCTGGACATGTACGTAATAATGAAGTCTCTAGAATCTTTGTCTGGATAGTTATGTGAGATAAAATCAAAAAGTTTACCTTGAGTCTCAACTACTTCATCTAAGTATGCTTCTAAATTATTAAATCTCTGCATTGTTGTTTTGCTTTTTTTGTAATTGTTTTAATGCTTTACTCTCATGCAAAACTTTAAACATGACCCAATCAACATAGTTTTGCAAATCTCGTAATTACATATGAGATAGCAGAACATGAATACGGGAAAAGAGCAACTATTGGACTAATTCATTCAGTTTGATTGCTTTGTGCCAGATCAAAAAACCTGATTTCGACGCGTTTTCCAAGTGCAGCCGCAATTCTTTCTATGGTTCTCAACGATGGATTAGCATTACCATTTTCAATACGACTGATATCTGCTCGGTCTATTCCAGTTAAATCTGACAATTTTTGTTGGGAATACTGCTTCTCTTTTCTGCTAGAAATAATCTCTCTAATTATCTGATATTCAGGAATGAGCTTTTCATACTCCTCTTTAACAGCCTGAGATTCCAAAATTTTACTTCTTGCATCTTTAAAATTCATGTTAACCTTTCCTCCTAAACCACTCTTCTCTATATTTTTTTGCTTTTTCTATTTCCCTTGGTGGTGTTTTATTTGTCTTTTTGATAAACCCATTTGTTAAAACAATTATTTGGTTGTGATAAAAGAAATATAGATTTCTTATTGCTGTTTTCCCACACTTCGTTCTCAACTCAAAAATCCCATCTTTTAGCTCTTTAGAATAAGGTTCTCGAAGTGTACTTCCGAATTCTTCCAACAATTCAATATCATGCAGCACCTTTGCTTTTTGCTTGTCTGTCAATCCATTGATAAAATCTAATACTGGTGAATCGCCGTCTACTTTTTCAAGAAATTCTACATAAAAAACCACTTCATACCTTACCCCTTCCCCATGCACCATAAGTATAGTGTGTTATATCCCACAAGTCAACAATGGCTTTTAAACCTTCGTCCCTTGTTTTTACAAGCCAGGATGTGGGCATTGCGTAAGCAAGGGAGAGGGCTATTTGTGCTGCCTTTTGGCTAGAGGGGTGATTACGTGTCCATTGCCCCACATTTTTTACTTTTTTTCAAAATAGTTGCTATAATACATCTGCAGGAGGCGTTCTATGCCTAAGATGTCGGGATTAGAAACTCTTTCGAGGATGGTGCATATAATCAAGTGCATGACCAGGCCCAATGGTGCAACGATTACAGAGATTTCGGAAGAAACGGGGATTGACCGTTGGACAGTTAAGGACATGATTGTCAGGATGGAAGACTTCAGAGGTGAGGGGTATGGGCTGGTCCTGACGGAGGAAAAAGATCCAATGGACAGGCGCATGACACGCTACAGTGTTTCCAGCGATTGCCTGTGGACACTTACCCTACCCGGCCTGCAGCTTTCAGATGATGAAGCCTTTTATCTGAGTTTAGTTCTCAGCCAGGGAGCAGATAATCCGGAACTGGCAAAGACTACTCATAATCTGAGAAAAAAACTTGAGCTGTTTAAGAACATTCAGACCTATGAAATACTAAATGTAAATACTGTTAAGAAAACAACTAAGAGTGAAACTCAGAAAGTTCTGCTGACTATACTAGAGGCAGTTAGAAAGAACAAGTGCCTGAGTTTTGAATACAAGCCGGTACAGAGAGAACCGAAGACTTATGAAGTAGTGCCTTATGGAATTTTTAAATACGACTACGGGTTCTACATGATCTGTCAGAAGCTTCCTGAAGGGGAAGAGCGTATATTTGGAGCTGAGAGAATAATTGGGGTTCCTAGGATAATTGATTATGAAGGAGCTCTGCCCGGGAAGATAGATTTTGAGGCACGCTTTAATGACCCATTCGGACCATTTGACCACAGAGAGGAGTTTGAAGCCGTACTCAAATTCAACTCTTCAGCTGGGCTTTTTCAGATGGAACTGGCGTGGCCTGGGGCTGTGAAGGTTATGCAGCAGGAAGATGAGTCTGTAATTATGAGGGCTAAAACCAGGTCTGTTACTGGAATTAAGAGATGGATTTACAGCTTTGGCTCTTCTGTTCAGGTTCTGGAGCCTCAGTGGCTTAAGGAAGAAGTGAGAGAGGAGCATTTAAAGGCTGCTTCTTTAGGCTGAAGGGAAACAAGCCTTTTTAACGTCTTCTAGTATCTGGTAGTCTGCAGGAGCCCAGGAGATTTCATCCATCTGGCTCGCTGTTAACCAAGCGCTGTTTATATGCTCAGTGAGTTTTGGCTCTGGTCCTGTAAGGTGGCACAGGTACACATCCATGTCTAAGTGAAAGGTTGGATAAGTGTAAGAGACTTTGGCTATGAACTTATCTATTTCTATTTCAGTGCTTAGCTCTTCTCTGATTTCTCTTTTAAGCGCTTCTTCAGGACTCTCGCCCTCTTCTATCTTTCCACCAGGAAACTCCCACTTAAACGGGACTTCTTTTGTTTCAGGACGCTGAGCCACAAAAAGCTTTCCGTCCTTCATTATGGCAGAGGCAACTACTTTCACATGTTTCATGGAAGTAAGATAGCATAAAAGGGAAGAAGAAAGAATAAGAAACATGCACCTCCTTTTTGGGGAGGTGCAAAGGGTGTTTTGTCTATAAAAGGAGTTTGTGAATGCTTTCACAAAGTATGGGTGCAACGCTTGTACATGGATAGTTAGCTATTGCTAACTTAAATATACTGTTTCAGTGTTTTTGTGTCAACACTGGTTCTTTATTCTTTTGGTTTTAACTCAGTACAAGAATCCCAGGCCTATGAAGACCTCATAGTCCAGGCCTGTGCTCTGGCCTTTGGCTTTGTTGATCAGGTCCTCCAGGTCAAAGCCGAGGGAGACTCTGATCGGGTAGGAGGCATGACTGTCCATGATCATGTAGGCTTCAACACCTATTCCGGAGACAACCTCGGTCTTCCTGGCAAAGTTGTTTGAGAACATGGCTACGTCCAGAAATGGACTGACATACATGTGTCCAAAATCTTCAAAATAGAGGAAAGAGGTAGTGAGGTTCATGCTGAAATAGAGCATGTAGTTTGTCTTATAGGTGCTCTGAATCTCATGGCTGTCCAGTCTCACACCGCGGACCATTGTGTTCAGAGTATCTTTAGTCATGGTGTAGTCAGAGAAAGTGTAGAGGTCTGCATTTGCATAGGTTTTCCCTGAGCTCTGATTAAACCACTCTATCTCTTCAGCAGCACCGGCAGCGTAGATTCTGAAAGACGGATTGAAGTTCTTAAGCGGGTGGAAGAAGGCAGTAGCAGCGCCACGGACTATCAGGTTCGGGTTCTGACCAAAGTTCCAAACCATCTTGGCCTGAGCCTCAGCGGTAACACCGGTTCTGAAGTTGTCCCTAAAGGCAAAGTAAGATTCACCTGAAGTAACTCTGTTTATACTGCCACCACTGACAGTAAGGCTTGAATCCAACTCCCATGCCCTTTTCTCTAATACATATGTTTCAGAATTTTTGTTGATGAGCTCAATTGAAGGAGAGACAGTGATTTTCTTGCCAAGAACCTCAACCTTAAAGGAAGAAGAGAAAGCCTGGCTGGCCTTGATAGCGTACAAACCATTGGTCTCAGAAGTGTAACCGGTGACCTTTGTGGTGCTTGTTATCCTGTTTATAGGATTAAAGGCAAAACTGAGTGTGTAGTACTGGTACTTATCTAAGAACAGAAGCCCAACTTCTGTGCCCACAGAGAGGTTTTTAATCTTATCAGACTCAATTGAGAACTTTGTAGCATTGACAAGCTTAGAAGATGTAAGAGAAGAAATGTCTGTACTTGAAGACGGAGCTGCAGTGTAAGTGAGAGTGTCGGTAATGGTCACATTTCCAACCTCAATCTTCCTTACCGATAGAGAGGTGACTATGCTTGAATCCTTGATACTCGAAAGTCTGTTGATAAGAGCCGCAGTAGACGCATCCAGCAGTATCTCTCCAACCTTTATCCCCTTGGCAGAAAGGTTGAATGAAAAGTTATCCACTGTCTTCTCATCATAGAGGTACGCAGCCCCCACGGAGCTTTCAAAAACCATGTCTTTGATAACTAGATTGGTTATGCCGGTAGAGAACTTAAGCTTGCCGTCAGCCGGATCGGCCATATTGTAGTTGCCTGCTAGCTCAAAAAACAAAGAACTACCATTACTTAGGAGAATATTTTCAACCGGGACCTCAAACTCAAAAGTTGATTTATCAAACTCCGTCCCGTTCTGAACCCAGTCAAAAGAGACAGCTGCAGCTCCAAGAGTGCCCAGCACGTTGTTGTTTTTATACCTCAGACCAAGAGAGAATCCGGTGTTTGAATCATACTTTGGATACGGAAGAAGAATAGCCGCGCCACTGTCCACTATCTCGAAGACAGCCTTAACATTTACCGTGTCCCCTACTGTCTCCACCTCTTCCCAACTGCATTTGACAGAAGTAAATACATTTGTGTTCCACAGCTCTTGTCTCTTTTCTTTCAAAGCTTCTTCAAGCTTCTCTACAGACTCAAAAGTATCTTCTGAGTCCTTAACTCTACTTAAAAGAGCCCACCTCTTGGTGTGGCCATCTGTTTTAAATTCATAATCAATTATTTTATAAGAAGAAAAAACTGAGCTGAGGAAAACAGCAACCAGTAAAACAAACACAAATATCCTTTTAGAAGATTTATACATACAATCCCCTGGCTAATATCACTATATTTTCTGTAAAATACTATCTGATAGTATTTAAACGGTCAATCAAATAGGCATTACAATTGCTTTTTTGATTTTCATTGTCTGCCGTTTAAGTTATTATATTTAGCGTACCAAAGGAGCCTTTGAATGGCAGAGCTGAATGTAAATATCAAAGACACTATCATCAATCTTCTTGAAAACAAAAGATATTCTTCCATAAAAGACATCTTTGCAACCATGAACCCTTCCGACATAGCCTCAATCTTTGATGAGTTCACTGAAGCACAGCTTCCGGTAGTCTTCAGACTGTTGCCCAAAGAGCTGGCTGCAGACGCCTTTGCCGAGATGGAAACAGAGACTCAGGAGCACCTGATTCACAGCTTCTCAGATAAGGAGCTTAAGCAGGTCATAGATGAGCTGTATGTAGATGACGCTGTAGAACTGGTTGAAGAGATGCCTGCAAACGTAGTCAGAAGAATTCTCTCCCAGGCTGATGCGGACATGAGACGGGATATTAACCTCATTCTCAAGTACCCGGAGGATTCTGCCGGGTCGATTATGACCACGGAGTATGTATCCCTGCGTCCGGCCATGACGGTAAGCGAGTCCATCTCCCACATAAGAGCAACCGGAGTTGATAAAGAGACCATCTACACCTGCTACGTCACAAGTAACAGAAAGCTGGTAGGACTGGTCTCCGTTAAAGATCTGCTTCTGGCTAAGGACAACTCAACCAAGGTCTCTGAGATAATGGAAGAGAACGTGATAAGCGTAGACACCCATACCGACCAGGAAGAAGTTGCCAAGATGTTCTCCAAGTACAACTTCATGGCCATTCCTGTAGTTGACTCGGAGAAACGCATGGTCGGTATTATCACCTTTGATGATGTAATGGATGTTATGGAAGAAGAGACTACCGAGGACCTGGCTATCCTCTCCGGTCAGACTCCAACTGACAAGCCGTACCTCAAATCCAGTCCGTTTGAACTGTTTGTGCACAGAATTCCATGGCTCATGATTCTTATGGTCTCTTCCACATTCACCGGAATAATCATCAACCACTTTGAAACAGCCCTGGCTGCAAATATTATTCTTGCAGCCTTTATCCCCATGCTCATGGGTACCGGCGGAAACTCAGGCTCTCAGGCCTCAGTTACCATCATCCGTGCCCTCTCGCTTGGAGAGATAGAGTTCTCGGATCTGCCTAGAGTAATTTTAAAAGAGTTCGCAACTTCCGCGTTATGCGCATTGGCCTTGGGCCTGGTGTGCTTTGGCAAGCTCATGCTTCTGGACAGACTCCTTCTGAACAATCCGGAGCTCACCATAGATATAGCCTTCACAGTCAGCTTAGCCCTTTCGGTTACCGTGGTTTTAGCAAAGATTCTCGGAGCCACACTGCCTATTATTGCTGAGAAGCTTAAGCTGGATCCGGCTGTTATAGCCAGTCCGTTCCTCACTACCTGTGTTGACGCCCTGTGTCTTCTCGTATACTTCGGCGTAGCTACTTATCTGCTGTTCTAAGTTATGGCTTTTAAAGATAAAGATGTAAGCCTTAGACTCACACCGGAGAAGGCCTTTTCTGAAGAGGGTATTCGTAAGGCTCTGGGTCTGTCTTCTTCGGATGAGTTTGTTATTTTAAGGCGCTCTATAGACGCTAGAAGATCAGATATTTTTGTTAACCTGCTGTGCCGTATAAACCCTTCTGCTCCGGCTTACAAAGAAACTGTTTTCCGCCAGGTTGATCCATCAAAGGGTCAGGTGTTGATAGTCGGCAGCGGACCGGCAGGCCTCTTTGCGGCCCTGAAGCTTCTTGAACACGGGATAAAGTCAATTATCTTTGAGAGGGGTAAAGACGTTCATTCAAGAAGGGTAGATATAGCAAAAATTTCAACTGAAGGCGTGGTGAATCCAACTTCAAACTACAGTTTCGGAGAAGGCGGAGCCGGTACGTACTCAGACGGAAAGCTATTTACCCGTAGCAAGAAAAGAGGAGACAATCAGGGTGTTCTTGAACTGTTCGTGCAGTTCGGAGCTCCTTCCTCAATTCTCTATGAGGCTCACCCGCACATAGGAACAGACAAACTGCCGAAGATTATAGAAAACATGAGAGAGTGCATAATCTCTCACGGCGGAGAGTTTCACTTCCAAAGTCTTGTTACAGACCTTGTCATTTCCGGAAATGAGGTCAAAGGCTGTGTTGTAAAAGACCTTGTGTCCGACTCTGTTACTGAGTATTCCGGCCCTGTCATTCTTGCAGTCGGAAACGCTGCAAGAGATACTTTCCGCATGGCTCACTCTCACGGCGTGGCCATGGAGAGCAAGAACCTGGCCATGGGTGTGAGGATTGAACATCCTCAGCATCTGATTGACTGTATCCAGTACCACAACAATGAAGGAAGGGGCCTCTATCTTCCACCTTCTGAGTACAATTTTGCTGTTCAAACCTCTTACGCCGGGCGCTCTTTAGGCGTCTACTCTTTCTGCATGTGCCCGGGAGGGTTTGTGGTTCCGGCTGCCTCCGGCAGTTCTCAGGTTGTAGTAAACGGTATGAGTCCCTCAAGCCGTGGCGGTAAGTTCGCAAACTCCGGCCTGGTGGTTGAGTTCCCTGCTGACGGGCCTGGTTTTGAAGACCCGCTTTCAGTTGTCCGCTACCAGGAATCTTTAGAAGAGAGAACTTTTATAGCTGCCGGCAGGACTCAGAAGGCCCCGTCTCAAAGAGTTACAGATTTTCTCTCAGATACTCTTTCCTCTACCCTTCCGTCTTCCAGTTACACCCCGGGCCTCACTTCTTCACTTCTCTCTGAAGTTCTGCCACCGGAGATTTCCAAGCCTTTAAAAGAAGGCTTGGCCCTTGTCGGACAGAAGATGCACGGCTTTGTCACTGAAGAGGCTATTTTAATAGGAACAGAGACTAGAACCAGCTCCCCAGTCAGGTTTTTAAGAGACCCGGTTACGCTTGAAAGCATAAGCCATGCAAACCTTTATCCCTGCGGTGAAGGAGCCGGGTTTGCAGGAGGAATAGTGAGCTCAGCCATAGATGGCATGAGGTGCGCTCTTTCAATAATTGGTGAATAATACAAATGCTCCCTTTTGGGGAGCATTTAGTTTGTAATTTGTTTTGTTTGTTTTAGTGGCTTTTTCTGGTCAGTCCTTGAACTTCTCTTTGTTTATCCATAGTCCCAGGGCCGGGTTCGGTATGTAGTAAATCTCTTCCCCGTCCTCAAGTGTGTTGTAGCCGTACCTGAGCTTTTCAGGGTTGTAGCGCTTAACCATCTCTTCATATGAGGCGCTGCAGAAGCCGGCGCTCTCTATCTCTACCTGACTTATGTTCTTGACTGCGTACGTAATCTTGAATCTGCCGTCAGAAGAGCCATGGATAAGATGGGCAGCACAACCGGCATTCTCCCTCAGATCCGCATTTTTCCTGTACTGCTCAAGGGTGTTCAGACGACCCTTGTAGCCGTATTTTCTGATAAGCTTATCAATCTGCGGATCCTCACCGAAACGCTCCACACCCGGAGCCAGAACAAGAAGCTCTCCGCCGTCAGCTATGGCCATACGTGTCCTGTAAACGCTCTTGTTTCCAAGCCATGTGCTCTTGAACTCCTTCGGATCCAGATAGACAACGCACTTCTTGATTCCAGTATCCACAAAGTCTATGTTTGTCTTCTGGGACAGGGCAATAGCATCTTCCAAGACCTTTCTGGTGTCTCCGAAGAAGATTCCGTGAGTGTTTATCTTTCCGCCGGGAGCTGTACAGACGGTAAGGATGAACCAGATATCTATATCTTTGAGGAAGGTCTCAAGACCGTAGTCAAAGATCCTTCTTACCGGGGTAAAGTCCTTACCCATCATTCTTTCCATACCGTAGACAGCACCGACCATATGGCTCTTGTTTATCATGTCGGAACCACCGGCTCCGACGAACAGGTTCTTGGCATGGTTGGCCATACCAATAACCTCGTGAGGAACAACCTGACCTACGGAGATGACCAGATCAAATGACTTGTCCATGACCAGACGGTTCACCTGACACTCAATAGGGTCTGTCCAGAGTCCTTCTGTAATCTCTGAGATGAAAGAACCAGGGACCTGACCGAGGGTCACAACATCATTTCTCCAGTCGTGCGGAACAAAGCATGAGAGAGGAATATCTCCATACATCTCTTTAATCTCGTTCTCTGTCATAGCCACGTGGGTACCCAGAGCCTCGAGAACAACAACCTCAACTCCCTTGGGAGCAAGATAATGATAAATGCAGTTACAGATAAAACCTGCATTTGAGAAGAATCTTGTAAAGTCCGGTCCTATCAGAAGAACCTTCTTCAGGCTCTTCCTGCTTTCCATCTCCTTAAGATAGGCTTCTACCCTGCTTTTTATTTCACTGTTGGTAAGTACCATTGAACACCTCTCTAGCCAAAAGACGGCAAGCCGTGAAAACTTGCCGTCTCAAATCTTAACAGAATCAGACACTGTATGTGCTTGCAGAAGTACTTCCGCCTTCACCTGTCCAGTTTGTATGGAAGAACTTGCCGCGCTCTGCGTCAACTCTTTCATATGTATGGGCACCGAAGTAGTCTCTCTGAGCCTGAAGCAGGTTGGCAGGAAGACGCTCTGAAGTATAACCGTCAAAGTAGTTGAGAGCTGAAGCAAAGGCCGGTACGGGAACTCCGCATCTTACAGCCCAGGATACAACTCTTCTCCAAGCCGGAACAAGCTTCTCAATGACACCCTTGAAGTACGGGTCAAGAAGCAGGTTGGAAAGCTGAGGATTCTTGTCATAGGCTTCCTTGATCTTGCCGAGGAAGACACTGCGGATAATGCACCCGCCTCTCCACATAAGAGCAATTCCACCGTAGTTGAGGTTCCAGTTGTTTGTCTTAGCAGCTGTTCTCATGAGTGTGTAGCCCTGGGCATAGCTGATGATTTTTGAAGCATACAGAGCGTGACGGATATCCTCAATAAAGGCCTTCTTGTCTCCGTCGAACTTCTCCATCTGCTTATCCTTGTAAGCCTTGGAAGCCTCAACACGGTCCTCTTTCATGGCTGAAAGGCAGCGGCTGAAAACACTCTCACCGATAAGGGTGAGTGGAACGCCTTCATCAAGAGCGGCAATTCCTGTCCACTTTCCTGTTCCCTTCTGGCCTGCTGTATCAAGAATCTTGTCAACGATAGGTTTACCGTCTGTATCTTTGTAAGCAAGAATATCTCTTGTTATCTCAATGAGATAGCTGTCAAGCTCTGTTTTGTTCCATTCAGCAAAGACCTCATGCATCTCGTCTGCAGAAAGACCAAGAAGATCCTTCATAAGGCTGTAAGCCTCACAGATGAGCTGCATATCGCCGTACTCAATACCATTGTGAACCATCTTTACAAAGTGGCCGGCACCGTTCTCACCAACCCAGTCACAGCAGGGTGCACCGTCTTCAACGTGTGCGCAGATGCTCTGGAAGATGGGCTTTACGCTTTCCCATGCCTTCGGACTTCCACCGGGCATGAGGGATGGACCCTTGAGGGCTCCTTCCTCACCGCCGGAAACACCGGTACCAACATACAGAAGACCCTTGCTCTCAACATAGGCAGTCCTGCGGATTGTATCCGGATAGTGGCTGTTTCCACCGTCAATGATTATATCTCCCGGCTCGAGAACCTCAAGAAGAGACTCAATAAAGGCGTCTACCGGAGCACCGGCTTTGACCATCATCATTACCTTCCTTGGCTTTGCAAGATTGTCAGCCAGTTCCTGAAGAGAATGAGTTCCAATTATATTTTTACCCTTTGCTCTTCCATTGATAAAATCATCAACCTTGGATGTTGTTCTGTTGTAAACTGCGACTGTGAAACCCTTTGACTCCATGTTCATGACAAGGTTTTCACCCATAACAGCAAGACCAATAAGACCAATATCTGCTTTCTTACTCATTTTTTCCTCCATCCCTTAACGCTTAACTCTGGCATTTCCGCTGTAGATAGCCCAGATCTGGTCCTCATCAGCAGGTGTTCCGTAGTCATCCAGAACTGTTGTGGCAAGAACTCCTGAAGCCCAACCGAACTGAATCCACTTCTCTTCGCTCCAGCCTTTGAGAATGGCGTACAGAAGACCGGCAACAAAACCGTCTCCACCACCGATTCTGTCAAGAACCTGAATCTCTCTCGGCTCTTCAACATACCAGTTGTCTCCGGCAAGAACCAGAGCACCCCACATATGCTCGTTTGCACTTATTACCTGTCTGAGAGTTGTTGCGTAAACCTGTGCGTGCGGGAACTGTTTTCGCACTTCCATGACCATGCCCTTGAAGGCGTCTATCTTGGAAGAAATATCCTTACCGCCGGCCTCAGGACCCTTGACGCCGAGTGCAAGCTGGAAGTCTTCCTCATTGCCGACAAGAATATCTGCATAGGAAGCTATCTCAGTAAAGCTCTTTCTGAGCTCCTCTTCCCTGCCCTTCCAGAAAGAAGCTCTGAAGTTCAGGTCAAAGGAAATCAGGGTGCCGTACTTCTTTGCACAGCGGGCAAGCTCGAGACAGAACTCTGTTGTGTCCTTGCTCATAGCTGCAATCAGGCCCGACAGATGCAGAATCCCAACTCCATCCTTGCCGAAAATCCTCTCGGTATCAAAATCCTTGACGTTAAGGTTTCTGCCAACCTCTCCGGCTCTGTCATTCCATACCCTCGGGCCTCTCAGGCCATAGCCTGAGTCGGCAATATTGAACTGGTGCCTTACACCCCACGGTCCATCTTGAGCCACTTCCGGTCCTTCATAGTCAATATTCCTGAATCTGAGTTCACTCTTGATGAACTCTGCAATCGGACTTTCCTTGACAAAAGCGGTAAGAACCTTTGTCTTGAGTCCGAGTGAAGCTGACACGTTCAGGACATTACTCTCAGCACTGGTGGCCTGAAGTCTGAACATTCTGGAGGTGTGAACCGGAAGTCTGTCAACCGGTGTAATTCTGACGCCCATACTTGTGGGGCAGACAAGATCATACTTACAATTTTCCCTGATTTTAAGCATAAGAGTTTCCTTTTCCTTTATAGTTTTATTTCACATATTCATGCAGTGTCTTTCTGACAGCTCCCGGTCCTTTCATCATGGAAGCAAAAGCATTGACAACCTTATCTTTAAGAGGACTTGTCCACAGATTGAGACCAAAGATGTTCTCATTTTCCATCAGCGGCCTGATATACTTGTCGTAAGGACCTTCGTCACCAAGTTTAAGACCTTCAAGGAAGGCCTTGGAAGACTCAAGAAGAGGATCAGGGCTAAGCTCAAAAGCTTTACCATTGTCATCAACACCGAGGAGGTATCTCATCCAGGAAGCCTGAACAAGAGGAATGCATTTAAGTGTATCAAGAGAAAGTGAAGGATCAGCAAGATAAGCCTTCACCGTCTCACCGAAACGGATGGCAAGCTTCTGGCTTGTGTCTGTTGCAATTCTCTGAGGAGTATCCGGCATGAACGGATTGACAAGACGGCGTTCAGTAACATCATCAATGAACTTGCTCGGCTTGATTATTCCGGGGTCTGTTACAACAGGCATGCCCTCAACATAACCTATTCTCTTAATATACTTGACAATATCCTCATCCTTCATCTCATCCGAGATCTTTTCATAACCGAGCATGCAGCCCATAACACTCATGGCTGTGTGTAGCGGATTAAGGCATGTGCAGACCTTCATTCTCTCAACCTTGTTGACAGTCTCGCGGTCTGTGAAATAGATACCTGTCTTCTCAAGCTGAGGTCTTCCGTTAGGGAAGCAGTCCTCAATAACCAGGTACTCACACTCTTCAGCGTTAACAAACGGAGCAATGAATGTATTTTTCTGTGTAATTACAACATCTACACTCTCAAAGCCCTTGCTCTTGAGCATTTCCTGAACGCTTGCGTGTGGTCTTGGAGTAATCTTATCAATCATGCTCCATGGGAAAGAAACCTTCTCAGGATCACTGAGGTAGTCAATGAATTCCTTGCAGACAAGGCCTTTCTCGCACCATGCTTTTGCAACTTCCATAACACCGGCCTGAAGCTTCTCGCCATTGTGTGAGCAGTTGTCCATACTGACAAAGGCAAACGGATAGGCACCGGCCTTGAATCTTTCATAAGCTAGGGAAGTAACCATACAGATGATTGTGCTGCACTTCTCTGGTCCTCTCTCAATATCTTCCTTCACATAGCCAGGGATGGTTGAATAACCCTTCTCTGTAATTGTGAAGCTGACCATCTGAAGCTTAGGATTGACAAAAGCCTTCTTGAGAGCTGCATAATCCTCAGCAAAGGCCGGAGAACATCTGTAAGCAGCAGCAACACTTGCAATAACTCTTGCATCAACTGTGGCATCACTCTTCAGAGTTGCCATGAGACAGAGGTTGTCAAACGGCTTATAAATATCATCTATAATCTGGTAGTCAAAACCTTCACCGACGATAATTCCAGTTTCGGAAAGTCCCATTTCAATCAGGTCCTGCATTCTTGCAGCCGGGAAACCCCTGAAAATATTTCCTGCACCAAAATGAATCCATGTGCAGTTCTCTTCTGTGGCCTTACGCATCTTTTCAATATCAAAAGACGGAAGTTTAATGCCGGCCTGTTCCCAGGCTTTCTTGTTTTTCAGATCTTCAAGACAAAGTTTCATGCCAAAATCCTCCAGTCTTCGATTATAATCCAGGCCAGCCGGATATCAAAGTGTGAATATAACTATCTGTTTTTGCTATAAAACGAAAAAAGAGTTGCACCGGTTGGCACAACTCTCTTTTACCATATCTGTATATGTCAGAAATCAAAGTGAACTTGAAAGGAAGATTGAGAGGAACTTCTCTGTAAAATGGTCTTCCAGCTTGTCGCTTGAAAGCACTGCAGAAGCATAATCAACAATTGTTCCCTGTCCTGCATATGCGTTGTAAAGAGCTGAGACATAGTAAGAAAGTGAATCATCAACAGTGTCTTCTCCAACTCTTACAATAATATAAGCTCCGTTCACAGAAATAGGATCAGTTACATAACCTTCTTTCTCAGTAAACAGTGTTCTTGAAAGAGCCTCATCAGAACTAGCAGCGGTATTCAGGTACCCACTCTCATCTGCATAATCAAGTCCCATCATATAAGATGAACTGCCAATATTGTTACTAGCGTTTTCAACAACCACAACTCCATACTGCTGGGCAGCACTGTTGAAGTCTGTGGCAGCGAGAGCTGCAGCTGAAGCAACAGCTTCATCAATATATGGTGTTACGAGCTCTGGGCTGTTCTGAAAGATATAAGCCTTAATCTCGGATAGAGTTGGCTCTACAGTGTTTCCGTTCTCATCTGTGCTCTTCTCCATGGCTGAAGTATCATACTCGGAAGCCAAGTCATCAGGATAGACATTGAAATCAATTAGAATATAATCAAAGTTTCTGGCCTGTGAGGCGAGAGAAACCACAGTGTTCAGCTCGTTTGAAGAGACCTTTGTGGAGTACATGTCTCTCATGACTACCTGATACGGATAGATCTTTTCCACGTAGTTGTACTGTGAGTTTCTCTGAGAAACCTGTGTTGACTTGTAGACTTCTTCGCTGAAGGAGTTCTCACCGTCAGAATAAACACCGCTGCTGATAATCAGCCTGTTGACAAGCTCCGGTACAGCAACAATTCCAGCCTCTTCGGCTGCCTTGGTCATGGCCTGATAAATAATCTCATTCTGATATGCAGAGTACCAGATGGACCAAAGCGAATTGAAATCATTGTTTGAAAGTGCTGTTGCATAATCAGACTGGCCTACATTTACTGCAAAAACTGTTCCGGACTCATACTTAATCGGCTCTCCATCGTAGTAACCGAAGACATTTGAGTCATCATTGCTCTGTCTGATCATAATAACAATGTAGTAAGAGCCACCAATCATAAGCAATGCGAGAAGTACAATAATAACTGTTGTTATAATCCTTTTCGCATTCCAAGGCTCTTTTTTCTCAAGATTATCTGACATTAAAGACCTCTTTATTATTTTTCCACTATAATTAAGTATAAAAAATGCTCAAAAAAGCTTTTAACAAAATACTCCAGATTGAGCCTTATGTCAACGAGATGAAAAGCCTGACACTAATTGACTATTTTATTCTAAAACCCTATAGTTTCTTCACCACGGGTAGTAGCGCAGGGGCTAGCGCGTCTGGTTCGGGACCAGAAGGTCGGTGGTTCAATTCCACTCTGCCCGACTAACCACAGAACAGTTCACGCGAGCTGTTCTTTTTTTCTAACGTTTTGCGTGATGATGGAATAGATTTAACAGTTCTTTTTAAGAAAAAACTACAGATTAAACAGACTGTCAAACAGGTCCTGTGCCTTCTTCTTATCTGAAGTCTGTGAGATGGGCTCTTCTCTTAATCTGAAGTAATCACAGAAGTTGTTTCTGCTCTTGTCCTGCACAAGCTCGTCTACGCTCTCACGGCAGCCGTAGTGAGAAGAAGGGCTGTAGAACTTGCAGCAGGTACAGGTGTGCAGAGGCTTTGAGCAGGTTGGGCATGTAGTTGAGTAATAGATGCCACTGAGTTTTGCGCCGCAGTAAGGACAATCAGCCAAGTTTTATTATCTCCCCCAGTTTGACCATCTCGCCTTCCTCGTACTTGTCATGGACAAAACCGAAGGTTCTACCATCTGTGAGGTATCTCGGGATGACATGAATATGAAGGTGCGGAACTTCCTGGCCAGAGGCAGGGTCATTGTTCACAAGAATATTCGTTCCGTCACAATGAAGCGCTTCCCGGAGCTTGGCATCCATCTTCTTACATATTTCCATCATGTGGTTAAGAGTCGAAAGCGGGCAACTGCCTATATTCTTATACGGCCTGGCAGCTATCACCAAGCAGTGGCCTTTGACTACCGGATTAATATCCATAATCACAAAGCATTCATTGTCCTCATAAAGCTTAACTGACGGTATTTTTCCGTCCCTGATTTTTGTAAAAAGTGTTTCTTCCATAATCTACCCCATCAAGAATCAAAGATGTGTCTCATCAAACATATCTGAAAGAATGGCCCTGAAGCGCGAATCATCCTTCTTCAGCACCTTCGAACCCCTTGTAATCTTGCACAAACTTATTTCCATTTCTTTGGCAATGGTTCTCTGCGGAGTTCCTCTGTAAATCTCCTTCATCAGATACCATCTTTTAGAAATATCTGTCAGCTCGGCGCCCGTAAACAACTCGCTGAAAAGAGCTCTCATGTCTTTCTTGTCGGTTGTCCTGCTGAAAATTTCAATCAATTCCTCAAGGTTGTCCATCAGATATCTCCTATTACTTCATCCTCATTCACAGCAGTAAGAATGGAAAACTCACAACCGCAGTAGCCCTGCCTGTAAAGCCCCATTTCTTTTGAAATCTTTATGCTCTCTTCAAACCCGGCCTTCTTCTTAAAATCATAGGGCACGTAGCCTTCAAACTTCCCGCCCTGCTCAAAAATGAGTGAAGACTTCTTGAATCTGCTAACTGTGAGGGTTGTTGTAAACTTTTTTATTCCAAGCTTATCAGCCATCTTCTTAGCTTGCCTTAAGTTGTACTCGTAGCAAAGCTGGCACCTTTTCCCCAGTTCCGGCTCAGCCTCAAAACCTTTTATATGCTCAAGCCACGCATCATGGTCGTACTCTGTCTTAATAACAGGGACGCCGTAGTGTTCAGCTACTTTTTCAAGCTCTTCATAGCGCTTAGTGTTTTCCTCTTCCGGATAAATGTTACTGTTCTCGTAGTGAAGAACCACGTCCCAACCATCTTCCAGAAGTCTTTTAACACTGCTTGTGGAGCATGGGCCACAACAGCAGTGTACTAGTATTTTTTCAGCCATAGACTAATCATAATCCCAAACCAAGCAACGGGCAAGAAGGCTCTGAGTAGCCTTAAGCATCATCCAGCAGTGGGTTAAAAAAAGGCTCCCGGGAGGATCTCTGTCCCGGAAGCCAACGCTATACATAAAACCGTCAGGTCAGACACACTTGTTCGGTTTTATTTACTGTAATCGTAGAAGCCCTTACCGGCATTGATACCGGTTTCGCCCTTGTCAATCTTCTCCTTCATCAACTTACAAAAACTGCTTTAAGTCGTGAGTACGGAACACATAGTCAGACACAAAATTGCAGGCATCAGAATAAACAGACATGGTTTCATCAAGTA
>CAJOOY010000008.1 GCA_905236385.1 uncultured Spirochaetia bacterium | reverse complement strand
GTCTGTTTCAGGGTCAAAGTCTGCAATCCAGTACTGATAGAGCTCCCCATCGTCTCCAAGTAGGCCATTCTTGTAACCGTTGGCAATGAATTCATTCATCTCAGCAAGGAGCTGCTCCTGTCTGTCGTTATTACCAATTATGTTACTAGCACTGATGTAGCCTGGAATTTCAACAAATGTATCAAGTTCAGGATGATTAGCCTTATGAACATAGTATCCAACTCCTTCAACAAGATAGGCTGCCACCTTGCCGCTCTTGAGAGCCTGGATCATATCTGTAGGCATGGTATAATACTGGAATTCAGTATCAGGGACCTTGTCCATCATAAGCTCTTCATAAAGAACAGCCGTCTGGACGCCTATAGGAAGTCCGTTAAAATCTTCAAGCTTTTTAAATGAAGAAGTGTCTATTGTTGCTGCAAAAACACTTGTGCAGAGAAGAACAGCAATTAAAAGAATAAGAATAGTCTTTTTCATACTCACTCCTCCACCCACTTAAAGCTCATATCAATCTGATAGAGACATCCGTCCGGATCATTTTCAAGAGGTTTCTCTGAAAGTGAAGTTGTGCTTTCATCAAGCATAAGCAAGAAGAGCTTACTTTCTGAAGTACGTGGATCAAAACGCTCATCACCCTTGTATCTGATTGATACGGAGAGAACGTCCTGCTTCTCTGAATACTCAATCTTAACAAGAATGAAAGGATTGTCAGAGTAAGCTGCAATATTGTTAATACAGATTTCCTCAATAGCAAGGGAGAGCTTACTGAGTCTTTCTGATTCAATAAGAAGCTTCTCACCGTAGTTCATGAGTTCTTCATTAATAACCTCAAAGTCAAACTCTGTACTGTCAATCTTGTAGCTAAGAGTTGTGAGCCTCTGTACAAAGCGTCTTGTAAGCTCCCTCTTCGGATTTTCAAAAATCTGCTTAGGAGTTCCCTCTTCGTAGATTTCACCGTCTGACATAAACAGAACGCGGTTGGAGATTTTACGGGCAAAATCCATCTCGTGGGTAACAATCATCATTGTTCTTCCTGTCTTGGCAAGAAGCTTAATAACTGACTGTACTTCTCCAATCATTGAAGGATCAAGCGCACTTGTCGGCTCATCAAAGAGAATAATATCCGGATCCATGGCAAGGGTCCTGGCTATGGCAATTCTCTGCTGCTGTCCGCCTGACAACTCGTCAGGATAAGAAAAAACCTTTGTAACCAGACCGACCTGAGTCAACAGATACATGGCCTTATCATAGGCCTCTTGTCGGCTTCTGCCGAGCAATGTGATCTGAGGATTCATTATGTTCTCGATTACGGTAAGGTGCCCAAAGAGATTGAAGGACTGGAAAACCATTCCCATCTTCTTTCTCACTTCGTTGAGGTCACAGCCTCGTTCTGTGATGTCCTGGCCATCTACAATAATCTGACCGCCAGTTGGTTCGGTCAGCATGTTGATACATCTGAGCAATGTGGACTTGCCCGTGCCAGAAGGTCCGATGATGCTTATCACATCCCCATTGTTGATGGTAACGTTTATATCCTTCAGTGGAATTGTGTTATCATCAAACTCCTTTCGCAAATGACGAATTTCTATCATTCCGCACTAACCCTAGGTAAAATGCAGTTCGTCCTGAAGTCGTCTTACTTGACTAGGGTGGCACCACATGCATTGTTTGCCTTCAGAACTGTGGAGATTCTTGGATCTGGTTGGTCTCCGCACTTTACAAGGGCTACCTTACTAGCTAAGGGGGCAAGGGTCAAGATAAAATCAGAAAAAATTTATATTTTTCAGCGTATAGAAATAACGTTGTAATCAGCGTCAGTGACGGCCTTTGTCAGTTCTTCTGCTGTTACTGAAGTGGTAGCTGTAACTGTGGCAGAGTTCTTCTCATGACTTACTTCTGCCATTTTAACGCCAGAGACAGCCTCAAGAGCCTTTTTTACTCTAGCTTCGCAGTGGGAGCACATCATACCTTCAATACTCATTTCAAATACTTTATCCATTGTTTTTTTCTCCTTTTTAACTATCTTTTTGTCCCTTGAGGGATCATGTATCTTGCACAGATTCAGCCTCAGTGCATTTGAAACTACACAGAAGCTTGAAAGGCTCATGGCCGCTGCTCCAATCATAGGATTGAGTGTTAGCCCCAAAGATGTGAAGCACCCTGCGGCAAGAGGTATACAAACTACGTTGTAAAAGAACGCCCAGAAGAGGTTCTCATGTATATTTCTAAGCGTAGATCTACTTAAACGCACAGCTGCACAAACGTCCATTAGAGAACTCTTCATAAGCACTACATCTGCAGCATCTATGGCTACATCTGTTCCAGAGCCTATTGCTATTCCTATATCTGCGGAGGTAAGAGCTGGAGCGTCATTAATCCCGTCCCCAACCATGGCAACCTTTCCCTTACTCTTAAGCTTTCCTACATCTGCAGCCTTTTGCCCTGGAAGAACTTCAGATATAACTTCATTTACCCCAATTTGCTTACCAATTGCTGAAGCTGTTCTCTTATTATCTCCTGTGAGCATGACCACGTGAATACCCATGTTCTGTAGTTGCCTGATAGCCTTGACGCTGTCTGACTTGACTGTGTCCGCTACAGCTATCATGCCACAGACTGTTTCACCCTTAACAAACAGCAGGGGTGTCTTTCCCTGGGCTGCAAGCTCTTTGGCTAAAGAGATAGTCTTTTCATCCACCTTAAAGCGAGAGCTTATAAATGAAAGACTTCCACCAGTAAGAGGAACTCCATCTCTCATGGCACAAAGACCGTTTCCTGGAAGAGCCTTAAAGTCAGTCACTTCAGGAATCTCTGTAAGAATAGCAGAAGCTTTTTCCATTATGGCTCTAGATAGTGGATGTTCGCTTTTACTTTCAAGAGAAGTAGCTGTCTCAATTAAGTCTTTATCAGTAAAGCCATTACAGCTAATCATATCTGTTACAACAGGTGTTCCATTAGTAATAGTTCCTGTCTTGTCCAAAGCTACAACTGAAACTCTTCCCGTCTCTTCAAGAGAGGCTGAAGTTTTAAATAGAATTCCGTTTTTTGCTCCAACTCCGTTTCCAACCATTATGGCCACAGGAGTAGCCAGGCCCAAAGCACAGGGGCAGCTGATTACTAAAACTGAAATACCTCTAGCCAGAGAAAATGAAAAACTTCTTCCAAGTAAAAGCCAAACTATTGTTGTTATGGTAGCAACCCCTATAACAGATGGAACAAAGTAGCCAGAAATCTTATCAGCTGTTCTGGCAATCGGCGCCTTGGTTGCAGCTGCGTCACTTACCATTTTAATTATCTGGGAGAGGGTTGTATCTTCTCCAACTCTTGTTGCTCGGCATTTGATAAAGCCACTTTGATTAATTGTGGCAGCACTTACCTTGTCCCCTACACTCTTATCTACTGGTATGCTCTCTCCGGTAAGAGAAGATTCATTTACAGCACTGCTACCTTCAATAATTAAACCATCTACAGGAATGCTTTCACCGGGTTTTACAACAAAAATGTCTCCAACTACCACTTCTTCTACCGGAACTTCTATCTGTTTTGAGTCTCTAATTACAGTTGCACTCTGTGGCACTATCTTCATTAGTGCCTTAAGAGCAATTGTAGTTTTACCTTTGGAGCGAGCTTCAAGCATCTTCCCAACTGTTATAAGAGTTAGAATCATGGCAGCACTTTCAAAGTAAAGATTATGAATAAGATTTGCGGATTCAGAAATGTTTCCTGTCATTTGAAACAGAACGATTGTGCTCCATAAAAAGGAAGCAGAAGAGCCTAAAGCCACAAGTGTGTCCATGTTTGGAGAGAGGTGAAAGAGACTTTTAAAACCGCTGGTGAAAAACTTTGAGTTAATAATCATAACTATGGCTGCAAGAATCATCTGCAAGAGTGCTTGAGCTAAATAGTTTCCTTCAAACCAGGCTGGAAGAGGAAGAGAGAGCATATGGTGTCCCATTGAGACATACATGAGAAGAAGCAGAAAACCTAAAGAAGTAAAGAGTCTTCTTTTAAGAATTGGAGTCTCATGGTCTGCTAAGGCCTCTTCTTCTTCCATCTTGGTAGCTTTTTTCTTGTTTTCTCCTTTAAGGGAAGCCCCATAACCAGCCTCAGTTACGGCCCTTATTATCTTTTCACTGTCTGCCGTTCCTTCTACGCCCATTGAGTTAGTTAGTAGGCTCACTGAACAGGAAGTAACCCCTTCTACTTTTGAAACAGCCTTCTCAACCCTTGCTGAGCAAGCTGCACAGCTCATACCTGTAACGTTGTACTGTGTCATACTTACCTCATTAACTTATGGATGGTCTCAAGTAGTTCATCAACAACTTCATCATGGCCTTCTCTAATATCTTTGACCACACAGGTGTGCATATGGGACCTTAAAACTTCTTTCTCAAAGGAATAAAGGGCCTGTGAGACAGCCGAACTTTGAATGAGAATATCATTACAGTAACAGTCATTTTCCATCATAGTCTTCAGGCCCCTGATCTGGCCCTCAATACGACTAAGTCTGTTAATGAGTTTCTTTTTCTGCTCTTCATCTCTGACAGTCTTCCTGACACTGCAGTTTTGGCAATCCATACGAACCTCCAAATACCCCTAGAGGGTATAGTCCATATATACTACCAACAGAGAATCTCGTCAATACTTCTTATCTGCCAGAGGCGGCCAACTTAACGCACTCATAGGCTCCGTTGTACAGTCCCTGAGCCTTCTGCTTAGTTATCTCATCAGCCATATGTGCAAGAATCTCTCTATCATTAAGTAGACTATCAAGCATGTTTGCCATGGATTTAGGGTCTGGGCACTCCCAAGTAGAGTCTCCAAACTCTCTTCCGTGTATGGCTCCATAGACCTCATGTCCACCTATATGGCGCATGAATAGTTTTGGGATAGGATAGTAAGCTAACTCGGAAGGCTTAGTTACAAGTACATCTGACACATTCATAAGAAGGTTTGTGCTGTACACAGCCTCAAAAATATTTGAATTACAAATGCAGTAGATTCCACTTACGTCTTCTGCTTCAAGAGATTTTTTAAACTCCTTAAGCTCATTATACCTGTCAAAGAAGTTCACTGTTTCTATCTTTCCAAGACTACTAAGCATCTTGTCATAGACGTTTTTATGATCTCCAAAGTTAATGAACAGCGCAGCCTTTTTCTCTTTGACATAAGGAATTAAGTGCTCAACTACCTGTAGAAACTGCTTAAAGCCAGCCCCTGCTCCTCCAACTGTTAGAAGGAACCTTAATGGCCTGTTTTCAAGAACTCTCTTCTTTCTGTTTTCATTGTCCTGTTCAAGGTTCACAACCAGTTCATGGTCAACAAAATGACCAGTCATTTTCAGCTCTTTCTCGCTCATGCCCTTAAGTGGCTTTTTGTCAAAACCGTTAAAAGTCTTGTACCCTAAGTAAGCAAACGGGGTCTGAACTGCATGAATTGCACCCTCAGACAGGTGAAGAGCCATGGGCCAGTTATCCGGCACAGCATTTACAACGTGTGTCATGCCCGCATGAATGGCTCCCTGGCTGGGCCACACATGTGTGGCAATGTACGGCACGTCCTTGTCTATGCCTTCAAAAATCGGAACAAGTAACTCACTGTTTTTCTGGTCCTTAGCGTTGTAAGTAATCTTCTTAAAACCTTCACTGTTCAACGGCTCCCAAATAAGGGAGTTAAAGAGTTTTGACTTCTGAGAAATACGGGAAGCTAGTGAATACAGGTCGTTTTGAGCTCTAATCATCTTGCTACCGGTTGCTTCAAAACCAGCTAAATCAAGCCAGTAAGGCGTGTAGCCTAAAGCTCGTGCAGCACTAGCCATGGCAATAGAGATTCTGTAGTGTCCAAAACCCATTCTTATATTTCCAACTATCAGTGCCTTCTCATCAAACTTCTCAGCCTTATCTTTAAAGACTATGTTCTGAGCCCCTAGAAAATCCAGTGTTTCAATCTTCTCAAAACCAAGTTTGTAGTGCTTTTCCGCATCTGATCCAAACTTCTTTTCGTAGGAGGCTTTGCTCTTCTCAGCTGAACGTAAGACCTTTTCAGGCATAGGGTTACCAAAAATAACAGCGCTTTTATCTTTTACTTTCATAGTAGTATTCCTTTTTGAGTGTGGTAGGAGAAACTTTCCTTTTTGCCATGACATACATAGGTGACAGTTATGATATTTCCTTTTCTTTCAAAACTTTTCTCTTCTGCGTTTTGGAAAACATCTAGACAGCGAGAGAGAAGTCCTTTCTTCTTATCATCATACTCGCCTATATCGTCGCTGGTCATAAACACAGAGCCAAAGAGGGAATTAATCATAATCAAAGCTTCTCTCTGTTTTGGAGTGAGCTTAATATTTGCATCTCTTAAAAGAACAACATCAGGGTCGTTTCCGAAAAGAGAAGTGTCAAACATGGACCTGTAGATGGTGTTCTGTAGAGTTGTCTTAGTTGAAACACGCTCTCTGTGCATGTGGCGCATATACCAAACATCATCAAACTCCAAAGAAACATCTGGCCCTATTCTCATGTAGTCAAATAGTCCATAGGCTGGAAAACAAGAAGCCCCACAACCGAGAATAATCTTATCTCCCACAAGAGAGCGTAGGTATGAATAGCTCTTTCTGGCCATCTGGGCTCTGGTGTAGCCTTCAACTTCTTCAATCATAGAAGCGTAGAGAAAATCCAGTTTGAAAAAGTCAAAACCAATGGAGAGAAAATTATCAAAACACTTTTTCAAGTACTCCCTGACCTCTTCTTTTCTCAGATCCAGAGCATAGAAACCGCTCCAGTTTGATCCGCAACGACTGGGTTTTCCATCCCTGTCCTTTAAAATCCAGTCATAATGCTCTCTGTAAACGCGGCTTTTTGTTTCAGCAACAAATGGAGCAAGCCAGATTCCGGCCTTCATACCCTTCTCGTGTATTCTCGAAACAATAGCCTTAAGTCCGGAAGGAAACTTGGCAGGGTCAACATCAGTCCAGTCTCCAACAAAGGTCTCGTAACCATCATCTATCTGAAACAGGTTGAAAGGCTTGTCCATATGATCAAGGGCCCTTGAAATGATGTCTTCATTAATGTTCTGATAGTGGTTGTACCAAGATGTGTAACCTATTATCTTTTCTTTCTTTCCTACATTGAAATAAGACTTAAATTCCTTAAGACCCTCTTCGTAATCAGAGCCAAGGTACAGATCAAAAATCTTTACACTCTCTCCGGCTTTAAGAGAGAGACCCTTTATATCTGATTTAATTCTGAGGTTTCCTGCGTCTTTATTTACTTCATAGATAGCAAAAGAAGTATCAGAATTTCTGTTAAAAGAGAAAAAGCTCTTTTTACCTTTGACATAAAAAACATCATAACCATGAACGGTGTTGGATTTATAGTTGTAGAAAACAGAGTCTCCGTAGCGGTCAAAGGCAAAAATGTTTCTAAGAATGCGGGGAATTCTATTTGAATTCCGTTCAGTCGGGTTTTCAGAGAGAACCATTTCTTTTGAATCAGTCCAACTCTGATAGCCGTTCATAAAGAACGTGTCTGTCTTACCTATACTGAAAACACTGTCAAGCAAAGCAGAATCCAATACCAGCTCCTGCTTTGCTGTAACAGTTAGACTATACCACTTTTCCTTGGATTCTGAGCAGATTTCAACGTCAGAATTGGCAGAAGTAGTATTTAATACGAGATTAGAATTCCGAATACGGTATCTTAGTTCAAAGTCCATTACCTGACTGCCTCAACGTATGCCTTGTCTTCTTCTTTGGCAATATGCTTAAGAACTCCCTTCTCGTCATACATGCCGAGGATGACAGCTCCGGCCACGCAGAACACAACTGCTACAATGGCAACTATTCTTAGGCCGTAGGAGGAAGCAGTAATATCGTTGGATGTTACATCAACATTCACTCCGAGAATGGCAAGAGAGGTAAATGTGAGCATGGCCACACTCTGACCAAACTTCATGGAGAAGGTTCTAGCTGCAAAGAACATACCTTGTCTGTTCTCGCCTGTTACTACAGCCTCCTCTTCCGCCACGTCTGCGACAATAGCCTGAGGAATGATTCCGAGAAGTGCCATCGGGAAGGCAGAGACTACAACAATAATTACTCCAAACACAATTCCTGGCAGTGGCAGAATTCCAATTAAGGCTGTAACTGTGTAAGCAATGGCCAGACCCAAGAATCCTACTATGGTGAGTTTCTTCTTTCCAAACTTCTTTACCAGGTTTCCAACAATCGGATAGAAGCAAGCTGAAAGTACTGTCATGGTTCCGAGGAAGACCATGGTGTAGAACTCATCAAGGTTCATTGAAACCTTAACAAAGAACGGAAGTCCTGTCTGGAAGAGCGTCAGGCCAACCCAGTACATAATGTCTGATGCAACGAAGATTCTGAAACCATTATTTTTAAATGTAGAAGCTAGGCTCTTAAATGTATTTGTCTTATCCGGTTTTGAATCTACATAGTCTCTTTCTTTTAGAAGGAAGGTTGGTAGAAGCATACAAACAAGGGCGACTGCAGCAAGAACTGCAAAACAGATTCTATAGCTGTTGTAGTAGCCGGCAGCGCTTCTGAGCATTCCGGCAAATACAAACGGTGTGTATGCAAGAAGGGTGCCAAAGAAGTATGTGAGAGAAATGGAAGTTGAGATGTACATTCTCTCTTCCTGGTTCTTTGCAAACTCGGAGATGAGGGCATTGTACGGAGTACAGTACATGGTCATGAAGAGATAGAAAAGAACCAGCGTACAGGCCAGCCAAGCCACGTTGTAGCCACTTAAGCCGTTAACAGGGGCCATAAAGACCAGAACTGTAACAATTGCAAACGGGAGGGCTGCAGCCTTCATGAATGGGATACGTCTACCGTTTTTGTTATTACTTCTGTCACTGAGAGAAGCAATCAATGGGTCGGTTATGGCATCAAAAATACGGCAACCGAAGGTAATAATTCCGAGAACCGTGAGAATTCCGAAAACAATAAGTCCGGAAGGAACGAGTTTTGTGATTCCCTCTTCTGTGGGCAGATAGAATGTTACAAGCCAGGCATTGATTATTCCTCCGAGGAGGCTCCAGCCAAGCTGACCTATGGCAAATATCCACATTTGCCTGTGAGTGAGATGCTTAAGTTCTTTCATATTGACTCCTAACAGACAATTCTATCTGTTTTTCTGATTATTTCCACACAAATTAATTCAAACAGTTTTCAGAAAACAGTATTCTAGGCAGTATGCAAAATATGTATTCGGAAAAAATCAGAGTTGCAATAGGAAACAGTGACAGTACGCTTCACCTGTCGCTGCCGGCAGCCATGACCTGTTTCATGGACATTGCTACGCTTCATGCCCAGAACCTGGGCATAGGCTTTGACAGTATGCAGAAAAACAATATGGTTTGGATTACAACCAAAACCATGGTTGACTTATACAGAGCTCCCGGATTTCTGAAAGAAGTTGAAGCCTCAACCTGGGTTGAGGGCCAGAAGAACGGAAGAAGCTACCGTGACTATGCAATCAGGGACGGAGAAGGAAACCTTCTTATCGCGGGGAAAACAGAGTGGACGGCGCTGGATACACTAAAGCGCACTCCTGTTCCGGCTGACAATATCATGCCCCAGGATATGGAGAAGCATGAAGAAGTCTGCAAGAATGACTTCAGAATGATAGATCATGATTTTTCAGATTCTGAAGCTCTGGGAACCTATACAGTGCGCTCCATAGATGTGGATTTCATCGGACACATGAACAACATCTCTTATGTAAGGGCCTTCCTTGGCTGTCTCAGCTCAAAGGAAATGAAGGAGCATCCCATACGGCATTTTGAAATCTCGTATGTCTCACAGTGCTTTGAAGGAAACACTCTTGAATTCAGAATCAGAAGAAACGGCTCTGAAGCCGAGGTCTGTGGATTCAACATGGACAACGGAAACAAACCTGCTGTATTCATCTGTTTCAGTGGGGTTTAAGTTTTTTTTCATAATCTATATAATGTAGCGAATACAAAACAGGGAGATAATCCATGAAGATAATCTATAAGGACGGAACTGTTGCCGATTGTCCGGCAGAAGAAGTAAACCACGTACTCCGTCACTCAACAGCACACCTTATGGCTCAGGCCATTCAAAGACTCTATCCGGAAGCAGATTTTGCCTATGGCCCTGCTACCGAAAAAGGCTTCTATTATGATGTAGACCTTGGAGATAGAAAGCTCACAGATGAAGATCTTCTTGCCATTGAAGCAGAGATGAAGAAGATTACAAAGGAGCATCTTCCTGTAAGACCGTTTATCCTCCCAAGAGATGAAGCAGTGAAACTTATGCACGAGCGCCACGCCAAGTATAAGGAAGAGCATATTGGAGATTTGGCTCCAGATGCAGAGATCAGCTTCTATCAGCAGGGAGACTATATTGACATGTGCGTTGGCCCACACGTCACATATACAAACGCTATCAAGGCCTTCAAAATTACTCAGCAGGGTGGCGCCTACTGGAAGAATGATTCCAGAAACAAGATGCTCACCCGTATAAACGGTGTGGCATTTGCCTCACAGGCTGAGCTTGAACAGTATGAAAAGGAGCAGGAGGAAGCCCGCGCCAGAGATCATAGAAAGATTGGCAAGGAGATGGGTCTGTTCATGTCAGATGACCTTGTCGGCAAGGGCCTTCCAATGTTCCTACCTAACGGATACACAATCTGGCAGGAACTTGAAGACTACATTAAGGGTAAGGAGCGCAAGCTTGGCTACCAGCATGTCATGACACCGTGTGTAGGGTCTGTTAACCTCTACATAACCTCAGGTCACTGGGCACACTACAGAAAGAACATGTTCCCACCTATGGAAGTTGAGGGAGAAAGCTTTGTTCTCAGACCTATGAACTGCCCTCACCACATGATGATCTATGCTTCAAGACCACACAGCTACAGAGAGCTCCCAATCAGAATAGCCGAGGTTGCTCATGACTTCAGATTTGAGTCCAGCGGGACCCTAAAGGGAATAGAGAGAGGCCGCCACTTCTGTCAGAACGACTCCCATATTTTTGTAACTCCGGATCAGATTGAGCAGGAAGTCAAGCAGGTTGTCGGCCTGATCAATGATGTTTACAAAGACTTTGGAATTACAGACTACCGCTGTGTTCTTTCTCTCAGAGATCCTAACGACACTGAGAAGTACTATCAGGATGATGAGATGTGGAACACTGCAGAAAGTGCTCTTCGCTCTGTTCTTCAGGATCTGAAGATTGACTTTACTGAAGAGATAGGAGAAGCTGCCTTCTACGGTCCTAAGCTTGATGTAAACGTTAAGCCAGCTGTTGGTTCAGAGTATACTCTTTCAACTTGTCAGCTTGATTTCTGTCTTCCTATGAAGTTTGATCTTAAGTACATAGACGCTGAAGGCAAGGAGCAGACACCGGTAGTCATTCACAGAGCCATACTCGGTTCTCTGGACAGATTCATGGCCTATATCATTGAAGAGACAAAGGGTAAATTCCCTGTCTGGCTTGCTCCACTGCAGGTAAAGGTTCTGCCAGTCAGTGAAAAGAACAATGAGTATGCTGCTAAGGTAACTGAGGCCCTTGAAAAGGTAAATGTCCGTGTTGTTCTTGATGACAGAAACGAAAAGGTCGGCTACAAAATCCGTGAAGCCCAGCAGGTTGACAGAGCTCCTTACATGCTGATTCTTGGAGCTAAGGAAGAAGAAGCTGGTACAGTAAATGTAAGAAGCAGAGACACTGGTGAGCAGGTTTCCATGGGTCTTGAAGAGTTTGTTGCAAAGGTAACAAAGGAGATTCAGGAAAAGGCTCACTGATTTAAGCCATACAAACAGGAAACCACGCAAGAGAAGCTCTCAAGCGTGGTTTTTTATTATTAATTCAACTGATAATCAGTCTCTTCTTCCCCTTCCAAAAAATCTGAGAAGATAGAGAAAAATATTTATGAAATCCAGATACAGCATGAGAGCTCCGAGAATTGAAACCTTCACGTACATATCCTCATCCATGCTGTCTCCGTAGCTGTCAGCAAGAGTAACAATCTTCTGGGTGTCCCAGGCTGTAAGTCCAAGGAAGATAATTACACCGACTATGCTGATAAGGAAAAACGTTGTATCTGAAGCAAAGAACATTGAAACAGCTGAGGCTATGATCAGACCCCAAAGTCCCATAATCAGGTAGGTTCCCATCCTGTTCAGGTTCCGCTTTGTCACAGCGCCGTAAATGCTCATACCCGCAAACATGCCAGCAGCAGTAAAGAAGGCCTGTGAGATAACAGAACCGGTGTAAACAAGGAAAATGTAACTGAGCATGACTCCGTTCACAACCGAATAGACAAGGAATGCACCGACTGCCCTACCTGTGCTCATGCTGTTCATTTTGGCAGTAATATAGAAAACAAGGCCGAACTCAAGAAGGATAAGAAGGAAGAATCCGAATCCAGATGAGTAAATGGCTCTGTAAATAGCTGGAGTAGTACCAACAAAATAGGCAGAAAGCCCTGTGAGAAGCAGTCCTGCGGTCATCCACAGATAAACATTTTTAAGAATTCCGTTGACCCTCAGAACGGGGTTTGATAAGACACTATTTCTGACTTTAGCCATAATTAATCCTCCTAACACATTAAAGATAAACATAAAACAAAAGCGGAGCAAGTGCTCCGCTTTTACTATAATTCCTACATTGTGAATCAGTTGGAAGAAGTTCTTCTCTTGATTACGAAAAGTGTACCAATCATAAGGATAATTCCAATTGGGAGAACAATCTGCCAAGTAGGAATAAAACCTGCAATCAGGTATGTGACAGCAGAAACAGCAGCACAGGTCAAAGCATATGGAAGCTGTGTTGAAACGTGTACAACGTGGTCACACTGAGCACCTGCTGAAGCCATGATTGTGGTATCTGAGATAGGTGAACAGTGGTCACCGCAGACAGCACCTGCCATACAGGCTGATACACAGACAACTCCGAGAGATGTTGTTACAGGGAAGACTGAAAGTGTAATAGGAATAAGAATTCCGAATGTTCCCCAGCTTGTACCTGTTGAGAAGGAAAGACCGACAGCAATCAGGAATACAATCATTGGGAGGAAGCTCTGGAAGCCGCCTGCTGACTGGGCAACAAGACCTGCAACAAACTCCTTAGCTCCGAGAGAATCAGTCATGGCCTTCAGTGTCCAAGCAAATGTAAGGATGAGGATTGCCGGAACCATAGCCTTGAATCCCTCAGGAATACCGCTCATGGCATCCTTGAAGCTGAGTCTCTTTCTGATAAGGTAGTAAACAATTGTAATAACAAGAGTTACTGCACTTCCGAGCATGAGACCAACTGAAGCATCTGAGTTGGAGAATGCGTCTATAAATGATTCCCCTGAGAAGAATCCGCCTGAGTAGATCATACCAATTACGCAGCTGATAATCAGAACAATAATTGGGAGAACCAGGTCAAGAACAATAGCTCCACTCTCGTTGTTTGATTCCTCTTCCTTGTATGCAGCCTTGAGGCCAGAGAAGACGTCTCCAGTCTTGTTTGTAATCTCTTCGTACTTCTTCATTGGACCATAGTCAAGCTTCATGATTGCAAGAGTAATCATCATAACTATAGTAAGAATGGCGTAGTAGTTGTAAGGAATAGCCTTGATGAAGAGTGAGAAACCACCCTCTTCTACAAAACCTGAAACTGCTGCAGCCCAGGATGAAACTGGAGCAATAATACAGATAGGAGCTGCTGTTGCATCTATAAGATAGGCAAGCTTTGCTCTTGAGATATTTCCCTTGTCTGTAACTGGTCTCATAACAGAACCGACTGTAAGACAGTTGAAGTAGTCATCAATAAAAATCAGAAGACCAAGAACTATTGTAGCAATCTGAGCGCCAAATTTTGTCTTGATTCTTCTTGATGCCCAGTTACCAAAGGCTGCTGAGCCACCGGCTCTGTTCATGAGGCTGACAAGAGCACCGAGCAGAACTAGGAAGACCAGGATTCCAACATTGTAGCCATCAGCAAGAGAGCCTACAAAGCCGTCCTGGAAGACGTGGACGAGAGTACCCTCAAAGCTGAAACCTGAGTACAATAGACCTCCAGCGAGGATACCGATAAAAAGTGACGAATAGACTTCTTTGGTAATGAGTGCAAGACAAATAGCAATGATTGCCGGAAGAAGGGACCATGCGGTCTGGAAAACATTCATGGGATAACTCCTTAAATTAAATTCTGAACAGAACCACGCTTATCATAGTTCTGTCTTAGGAATATCCCGTTTCCAAAGCAAAAATATGACAGCTCTCCGGTATTAACCGACAGTATGCAAGATATTCTCCTGCATCCCGGGCACTGGACGTTAGGCTCCATCCAACCCCTCGGCATCTGTTCCTTCCGCTGCCCGCAATTGCCTGAAACAAAGCAGTTACTCATAACAGATGCGCCTCTATCATGATTTATTCAGTTGCAGTCAACATAAACTTATTTTTTGATATGGTCAATACGTATCTCCTGCTGTCTGCAGAATTTCCTGTTTTTAATGTACCATGCACTACAGTTTTGCAGTACTTAGGGCTGAATATTGACCGTTTAGTACACTTGTGGTATTTTTTCCTTAATCTTAATTTCAAACGCTTTTAAGGAGTTTTTAATCCAATTATGGATGATGGTAGTAAACCTCCACTGATATCACTTCTTTTCCTGTTCTTATTTGCAGGAATCCTTTCCTTGGCCGAGACAGCTCTGGCCTCAGTTTCAAAAAATAAAATTAAAATAGCTGCAGAAAGAGGCGACAGTCGCGCAGAAACAGCTCTTACTGTACTAGAAAATTTTGATAATGCAATTACTACAATTCTTGTACTGCACAACCTCTGTACTATTGCTGCAGCAACCATAGTTACTGTTTATGTAACAAAAACCTGGGGAATAACTTACGTAAGCTTGGCTTCTATTTTTACAACTATTGCAGCCTTTTTCTTCGGAGATATGCTTCCAAAGAGTGTTGGGAAAAAGAAGAGCTACTCCATGACCCTTGCCTCAGCCTCCCTTATCCACTTTTTTATGATAATCCTCAGCCCTGTTTCTAAGTTCCTCGCATTCTTTGGAAATGCTGCCGCCAAGCATATTAAGGGAGAAGATGAAGGGGTTACTGAAGATGAGATTCAGGACATTATTGAAGATATGACTGAAGAAGGAACACTGGATGAAGAGCAAAGTGAACTCATTACTTCAGCCATCCAGTTTGGAGATGTAAAAGCTGAAAACATACTAACTCCAAGAGTTAGGATTGTTGGAATAGATATAGATATGCCATCCAATCAGATTCTGGATTTTTTAAAAAACCAGACTCACAGCCGACTCCCCGTCTATAAAAATACCATTGATAATATAGTAGGAGTTCTCCAAATAAGGACCTTTATGAAGGCCTACATTCAGAGTGGAAAGGTTCCATCCATCTCTTCTCTTATGGATAAGGTTCATTTTGCTAACCCTGATTCAGAGATTTCAGAACTTCTGCCACTCATGTCAAAGCACAAGATTACCATGGCAGTAATCAAAGACTCCTACGGTGGAACACTCGGAATAGTAACAACTGAAGATATTTTGGAAGAGCTTGTTGGAGACATCTATGACGAGTCAGATGATCTTTCAGAAGAAAACAATCTGAAAGAAAGAAAAGATGAAGGAATCTATCTTGAAGAGTCCAAAGGAGAAGATAAATGATTACAAGTGTTATTATCCTCTCCTTGGGAATTATAATCTGTATCTATCTTTCAGGCTTCTTCTCTGGCTCAGAGATGGCCTACTCTTCTGCTAACACTGTAAGACTTGAGAACCTTCAGGAAGGTGGAAACAAAAAGGCTTCCCGTGCCCTCTATCTTTGCGAGCACTTTGATGACGCACTATCCTCTATACTTATTGGGAACAACCTTGTAAATATTGCCGGTTCATCCATGGCTTCTGTTCTTGTAATTCTTCTTATGGGAAACAGTTACGCATGGGTTTCCACTGTGGCCATGACGGTGCTGGTAATTATTTTCGGAGAAACTCTTCCAAAGATTGCAGCCAAGAAGACAGCTACAAAGATGGCTCTTAATAATTCTTTTGTCATAAGATTTTTAATGATCATCTTCACTCCTATCTCATTACCAGTAGTTGCTTTCACAAGGCTACTAACCCTTCCCTTTAAGCAGAAGCCTGAAGACATGGAAGATGAGACAGTTGAAGAGCTTCAATCAATTATTGAGACAGCAGGAGATGAAGGAACATTCGATGAAGATGACACCATGCTCATTCAGAACGCTATTGACTTCTCAGATATTTCTGCTTCTGAAGTCATGACTGCCCGTGTAGATGTAAACTTCTTAGATATAGAAGACAGCTGGGAAACTATCTTGAACACGGTTGAAAACAGTAGGCACTCAAGGCTACCTGTCTATCAGGACAGCATTGATAACATAATAGGTATTCTCCACCTAAATAACTTCTACAAGGCCTATATTGAACACAACGGTCCGTTTGACTTGAGAAGCATCCTTAATAAGCCCTGCTTTGTTTACAGAACCATGAAGCTTCCTGTAGTTCTTGAGCAGTTCAAGAAGAGCAGAATCCATCTTGCAATTGTTACCGATGAATACAGCGGCACCATGGGCGTAATCACCCTTGAAGATGTTCTTGAGAAGCTAGTTGGCGATATTTGGGATGAGACAGACACAATTGAAACCGAAGTTGTACTCAGAAAAGAAAACGAGTTTGAGATAGATGGCGATATGCCAATTGGTGACTTCTTAAACCTTCTGGACATTTCTGAAGACGACTTTGATTGTGAAAGTGAAACAGTCGGTGGCTGGTCTGTTGAATCTCTTGAGCACTTCCCCAAAAACGGAGAGTCTTTTGTCTTTGATGAACTAGACGATATAAAGCTGACTGTAACTGTTCTTGAAATGGATGAACGCAGAGTTGCTAAAGTCCTTGTTGTAAAAGAAGAAAAAGAAGAATACGAAAACTGATAAATAGCCCTATTTTTAGGTATTTCTCAGTTTTACTATTTCAAAGTTTATATTTTACTCAATTTTATGTTTTATTATTTCTCAAGTCGCAACTTGGTTTGTTATTATTGTTGCATTCTGTTGCACCTCAGTGTACACTAAAAATCAGAAGGATGGATTTATATGAAATACGGTCGTACTTTTAACTTTTCTGCCGGCCCTGCTATCATGCCAGAACCGGTACTTGAAGAAATCAGAGATGAAATGATGAATTATCGCGGAAGCGGTATGTGTGTCATGGAAATGAGCCACAGATCCAAAGTTTATCAGCAGATTATTGATGAAGCAGAGCAGGATCTCAGAGACCTCATGCAGATTCCAGACAACTACAAGGTTCTCTTCATTCAGGGCGGAGCTACTCTTCAGTTCTCTATGATTCCTATGAACCTTATGAAAAACGGCAAGGCTGTCTATATTGAAACAGGTGCCTGGTCAAACAAGGCCATCAAAGAAGCAAAGAAGGTTGGAGAAGTAATTGTAGCCGCCTCTTCAAAGGACAAGAACTACACATACATTCCTGACTGCAGCAATCTTGATATTCCTGAAGATGCTGACTATGTCTACATTTGTGAAAATGAGACAATCCACGGCCTCACCTACAACAAGCTTCCTAATACAAAGGGCCATATTCTTGTTTCTGACCAGTCCTCCATGTTCCTTTCAAGACCATGTAACGTATCTGATTACGGCTTAATCTACGCTGGAGTTCAGAAGAACGTTGGACCTGCCGGAATGGTGGTTGTAATCATCCGTGAGGATCTGATAAGAGATGACCTTACAGATCTCCCTATCTACCTCCAGTATAAGACACATGCAGACAATGGTTCCATGTACAACACACCAAACTGCTGGGCCATCTATTGCTGTGGAAAAGTTTTCAAGTATCTGAAGTCTCTTGGTGGACTGAAGGCCATGGAAAAGATTAACCAGGATAAGGCTAAAGTCTTCTACGACTTCCTGGATTCTTCCAAGATGTTCAGAGGAACAGTTGAAAAGAAAGACCGCTCACTTATGAACATTCCGTTTGTTACAGACAGTGCAGAACTGGATGCAGAAGTTGTTGCAGCTACCAAGGCAGCTGGTTATGACAACCTCAAGGGACACAAGAGTGTTGGTGGTCTCAGAGCCTCTGTTTACAACGCCATGCCTAAAGAGGGTGTAGAAGCTCTCGTGAAATTCCTCAAAGATTTTGAGGCAAGTAAGAAATAATCCTCAGATATTCTATTCTGAAAACTCCTTACCGGGTCCGTTTTTCCTTTTTTCGGACCCGGTTTTTTATGGTTATTGCGCTACCTACGGATTCTTCAAACCACGGATTTCCTCTGTTTTTTTAAAAAACACGTACTAAACGCCAAGCGCTAAGCTTAGCCGAAGAACTGGAAAACGCAGTAGGAGGCGTAAATAACTAGCAGGAGTATGCCCTGCCATCTTTTGACCTTCTTAGTAACAAAGATAGGAACTATAAGAATGGCTGAAACGAGGAGCATAAGGGGAATATCTACTACAAGAGAGGCGTTCATTCCGCCAATCAGCTTCTCTGTAGGGACAGAGAATGGTCTGATAGTGACAGCAGCTCCGCTTACAAGAATCAGATTAAACAGATTTGCTCCTATTATATTTCCAAGAGAGAGGGAACTGTGCTTCTTAATAAGAGAAGTTATGGCCGTTACCAGCTCAGGTAGAGAAGTACCCAGAGCTATAAATGTTAGAGCTATTACGGACTCTGGAACTCCGAGTCCTGCTGCTATAATCTTACCGTTATCCACCAGCTCATTTGCTCCAAGAGCAATTAAAACAGCTCCACCAACAAGAAGAATCAGGTCCTTATATAGCGGTCTATGCTCTTCTTCGCTCTCTTCTTCTATATCTGTGTTTGAAGAAGAGAGAGCTTTCTTGACGCTCAAGAACATATAAACAGCAAAAAGAGAAAGAAGAACTATACCTGTAGCCCTGAAGAAGGCTCCAAAATAGTAGGCACAGAACGTGTAGATAGCTGTAGCACAGACAAAAAAGGCTGCTGGGAGCTTGAGAGTTTTTATGTCCACTTCTGCTGGAGAGAAGGCCATGGTTATGGCACAGATGAGAGAAGTGTTACAGATAACGGAACCTATGGCGTTTCCATAGGCTGTCTGGCTCTGTCCTGCTAACGCGGCAATGGAAGAAACCATGACTTCAGGAATGGTTGTTCCTATTGAAACCACAGTTGCTCCAATCAGAATCTCAGGAATCCTGTAGCGCCTAGCTATTCCTACAGCGCCATCCACAAACCAATCTCCCCCCTTGATGAGGAGCACAAGGCCAATGACAAAGAATAATACTGCGTGCAACATTTCAAACTCCGAAAACAATCTTACTGAATTAATAAGTGCGAAACAACACTTTGGTTTATTCGCACTATCGATATATTGACATGAGTGCCCACTTCTTTTAAGTTTAAAACATGTCTACTATTTCAAAACAAACGCTTTTGCGTATGCCATATTATCTAGAGCGTCTTAAAGAGATGCACAAGAACGGGGAGACCATTGTTTCTGCCCCTATTCTAGCCCAGCACTTCGGATACACGGAAATCCAGGTAAGAAAAGACCTGGCTTCAGTAAGTTCAGTCCAGGGAAAACCAAAAATTGGATTTAATATCCCAACTCTGATTGTAGATATAGAAAATGTTCTCGGATACCAGAACATAAACAAGGCAGTCATTGTCGGCTGCGGATCTCTGGGGCACGCCTTCCTTGGGTACAAGGGGTTTTCTGAATACGGCTGTGAGATTATTGCTGGCTTTGATGCCAACCCTGAAAAACTTGGTATGTTCGGAGAAAAACCTATCTTTGGTATGAACTGCCTCAAGGAGTTCTGTAATATAGAATCCATAAAAATGGGAGTAATTGCCGTCCCGGCTATAGCTGCCCAGAGAGTTTGCAACCAGCTTGTAGACTCAGGAGTTAAGGCCATTTGGAACTTTGCCCCCATACACTTGATTGTTCCTGAAGGGATTCTTGTTCAGAACGAAAACATGGCTGCAAGTTTGGCCATGCTCTTTAACCATCTGAATGCTCTCAACTAAGGTTTGAAACCACCCTTCAAGTCTTGTTCTTTTAGTCGTTTCTTTAGTAGAATTGGCTGAATTAAAGAAACATTGAAGGATGGTTTGGTATGCTTCTTTTGAATATAGAGAGCCTTTCTGATTCAGAGCTAAAATACATGGCCGAACAGGAACAGATTGATGGCTGGGAAGAAATGTCCAGAGAGGACCTGATTGAAAGTCTTGAAGACGTTTTTGAAGATTCTTCAGACGTGAGCTCATCAATTTTCGGGAAAACGAGATTTGTCAGAAGTTTGACTGACGTACCTCCCGGAAGCCTCAGTCTCCCCGGAGTCTCACCACTGCCGGAAGTATACAATGAGACCTGCATCTATGCTGTTGAAAAGGACGCAAACTGGGCCTACGCCATGTGGAATATTGCTCCCATGAAGAAGGAAGAGCTCCTTGAAGCAGGAAGCAGACTCTGTCTTAGAGTCTCTTCTGGGGATCAGTTCTATGATATAGATGTTGATTATGAAGATAGCGTTTGGAACTTTGAGCTTCCATGGCCAGGAAAGACATACACTGTAAGCCTTCTTTCACTTACAGGAAATGAGGAGCCAGTAGAAGAAGTTCTCAGCACCTCAAAAAGCGTTTCAAGTCCTTCATTCTATTTTAAGGACCATATTAAGGACCTATTGGACAAGGACACATTTAAGTTGTCATTTGATTCCCTTTTCACTAAAGAAGGGAGATTGATTAAAAACGAAATAGTTTCATATCTGTTTTCAGAAGTACTGAACAAACAGGAAAAAGGAGGCAGGAAATGAAAAGCTATCTGAATCTGATTTTTAATTCACACCTTCCGTTTGTCAGACACCCGGAGTATGAAAACTTCCTTGAGGAAGACTGGCTGTATGAAGCCATAAACGAGTCCTATATTCCTCTCATCCGCTTGCTCTTGAAGCTCCATATGGAAGAGGTTCCTTTTAAACTAACTTTTTCTTTCTCTCCTACCCTCACTTCCATGCTCAGTGACCCACTTCTTAAAGAGCGCTTTGCTGCATACATGGAGAAACACATTGAGCTTGGAGAAAAGGAAGTAAACAGGCTTCAGGGAAAAGCGGAAGAAAAGATAGCCCGCATATATCTGCAGGCTCTTAATGAGAACTACTCATTCTGGAAGGACGAGTGCAAGACAGATTTGCTTGAAGAGTTTAACAAGCTGAACAATGATGGGTGCATTGAGATAATCACAACTGCTGCTACTCACAGCTATCTGCCACTTTACAAGAACTTTGAAGTGGCAACAAATGCTCAGATTGAGACAGGCGTAATCAGTCAGATCAGGACTTTTGACCGTTACAACGGTGGATTCTGGCTTCCGGAAAACGGTTTTTATCCGGGCCTTGAGGAGGCTTTGAAGAGACACAATGTAAGCTGGACTTCTCTTGCCGGCCAGTCCCTTGTTCTTTCTGAAGACAAGGTTCTCAGAGGAAACTACGCTCCGGTCAAGTGCCCAAACGGCCTTTACTGTTTTGCAAGAGACTACAACCTTTCAAGTCTAGTATGGGCAGCTGATGAAGGCTACCCTGCTGATCCGGATTATAGAGAGTTCTATAGAGACATTGGTTATGATTTGCCCCTTGATTATATTTCCCCGTACATCCATGAGCCAAATGTAAGAGTTTTTACAGGTTTCAAGTACTGGGCTATCACGGGAAAGACTACTGATAAGGTTATCTACAGTCCTGAAAAGGCTTCAAAAAAGGCAAAACTCCACGCTTCAAACTTCCTCTACCATGTCAGACGCAGGACAGAGTCTGTAAATGGAATTCTAGACACAGATCCATGCTACACAGTAAGCTGGGATACTGAACTCTTCGGACACTGGTGGTATGAAGGCATACAGTGGCTTGAAAACCTTATTAGAGAGGCAGCCACAGTGACGGACATTGAGCTAATCACCTCTACTGGATACCTGGCTAATACGGACAAGATCCAGACCCTCAGGCCATCATTTTCTTCCTGGGGAGATGGTGGCTTCTCTCAGGTATGGAACGACAACAGCACAAATGCATGGATTATCAAGCACGTGTACAAATCAATTGAACACATGCAGGAGCTGGCTGTCAGGTTCCCAAAGCAGAGCTCGCTTAAGAACCGCTTCCTCACTCAGGCTGCGAGGGAAACGCTGCTGCTTATGGCAAGTGACTGGCCGTTTATGATCTACAACCACTCAACGGAAGAGTACGCAAATAAGCGCATAATGGGTCATATTGAGAACCTGAACCTTGTCTACGACAATATGAGTAAGAATGCTGTAAACACAGAATGGCTGGTTAAGGCCGAGAGAAGAAACAATATCTTCCCGTTCATTGATTACAATATTTTCAATCCCGAGCATTTAAAGGAGCCAAGTCTGGTTTACACATCTGAGTACCAGAAAATCTAATATGACTACCTCTTTGATTATTCACGGACATTTTTACCAGCCGCCGAGGGAGAATCCGTATACCGGTCTCATCCCCTATCAGGAGACTCCGGGAAACTGCGGCAACTGGAATGAAGAGATTTACAGAACCTGTTATCTCCCGAATGCCTATTCAAGATATCTGGATTTTGCAGGCAAAGTTGATAAGATCACTAACAACTACTGCTATATATCTTCCAACTTCGGACCAACCCTGCTGAAGTGGATGGACAGTGCTCATCCTGAGTTTATAAAAAAACTCAAAGAAGCTGACAAAGAAAGCATGGCCAGAACCGGGCATTCAAATATAATGGCTCAGTGCTACAACCATGCCATTCTTCCGCTTGAGAACAACAGAACAAAAAGAACTGAGGTCAGATGGGCCATTGAGGACTACACTTTCAGATTTGGTCACAAACCCGAAGGTTTCTGGCTTGCTGAGTGTGCAATTGATAAGGCAACCATAGATGTTCTTGCAGAAAATGGCATATCTTTCGTTGTTCTTTCTCCTTGGCAGGCCACTGCTATAGACGGCGTTAGTCTCGAGGGCTCCCCTGCTCCTTGTGACAGGCCTTTTTATATAGAAGGTAACAACAGCAGACTTGTAGCTTTCTTCTATGACCCGGAACTTGCCAGTGGAATTAGTTTCGGACATCTGCTAAGAAATGCTGACTCTCTCTTTGAAAAGCTGCTAGAAATGAAGAAGAACAGAAATAACCCTTCTCTTATCAGCTGGGCAACAGATGGAGAAATCTATGGTCATCACGAAGCATTCGGAGATATGGCTCTTGCTGCCTTGATTGAAAAGATTTCCAACGGCACTGATTTTGAGATAACTAACTTTGGAGCATACCTGGAAAGATACGGCGTGAAAGAGACTGCCACCCTCTCAAACGGAGATGATGGCAGAGGCTCCTCTTGGTCATGCTGCCATGGAGTCGGCAGATGGTACAGAGACTGTGGTTGCCACACTGGCGGTCTTGATTCTTGGAACCAGAAGTGGAGAACTCCATTAAGAACGGCTTTTAATAATCTTGAAACCAAGACCAGAACAGTTTTTGATACTGAAGTGAGAAATATTCTCGGTTCTGAGATTTCTCCGGATTCATTTCTGGAAGATTTCGGAAAGGTCCTGTCAGGTAGATTTTCAGTAGCCTCCTATATAAAGTCCTACAAGGGCAAAACAGGAATGAACCTCACTGAGGAAGAGACAAATACGCTGGCTGTCTTGCTGGACGCCATGAAAAACTGTCTGTTCTCTTACACAAGTTGCGGTTGGTTCTTTAATGATATTTCAGGTATTGAGCCATCTCAGTGCATACAGTACGCCATCTGCTGTGCAAACAGGATCCAGCGCTTCATAACTAATGAGAATGTGCTTATTTCTCTTATGAGAGACCTCTCTCATGCCGAGAGCAACATATCTTCTGCTGGTACAGGAGAAGATATAGGCAGAAAGCTCTCGTGGACGCTTCCACCGGAAGTTGAAGCATGTGCTTATTTTATTATAAACTCAAGAATTGCCGGAGAAAAGCACTCTAAGGACAGCTACGGAATCTTCAAGCTTTCAGAGCTCACTGATTCTTCAATCACAGTCATTGATACTCTTGTTCTGAATGAAAACACTTATACATACGAGGATAATTCCACTCAGGCTGGAACACTCAGTGTTGTTTTCAGGAGTAAGAACACCGGCTACTCCTACACATTCTCAAACTCAAATATCACGAAACTAATGAGCCATGAGATTAAAAGCTGGATTACGGAAAGTGTTTCAGTCAATCTTGAAGATGAAAGGATAATCGAGCTCACCAATGCTGCTCAGCGCTTTTTGTTCCTATTCTCAGCAGATAGTAAGGTTAAAGATATCCAGTCCCCTGAAAACACATCTTTCTACCTTTTGGTACTAAGGTCTTCTCTGTCAGATTCAAAGAATATGAGTATTGAGAAGTTTAAGAATCTCATGCCACTGATCAGGTTCATTAAAGTCGCAGGCCGTATGTCAGACCTCTTGTTTATTCAATCTCTCTTGAACAAGCAGATGAACTACTACGCAGATATTGCTTCAAGGTCTCTGCTTACAGAGAAAAAGGCTCTTGAGATGATCCAGATTCTGGCCTACATAAGAAGGGAGGAAATCTTTCCTGATATTACACTGCTGCAGAATGAGATTTATCCAATCCTTACTGGCAAGAAGGAGTCTGACTATTCTCAGCAAACAATTCTTCAGCTGAAGAAAGATCTTAATTTTGCGTATCCGTGGGATTAAGGCTTTCCGAGAGGAGGCTTCTTGCATGTGAGAGTGTGAGGGCCTCTTCATCTCCTGAGAGCATGCGCCCTATCTCATGAACGCGGTCTTCTCCCTCGCAGACTTCAAGCCTGGTATAGGTTCTTCCGTTCTCAACACTCTTACGCACAACAAACTGTGAATCTGCCTTTGCGGCAATGGAAGCCAGGTGGGTTATGGCTATAACCTGCTTTCTTTGAGAAAGGTCCTTCATGCAGGAAGCTAGAGAAAGGGCAACCGAGCCACCTATTCCTGAATCAACCTCATCAAAAACCTGAGTCTGTATGTCATCTGAATCAGAAAGAACTGTCTTTAATGCAAGCATAACTCTGCTTAGCTCTCCACCTGAGGCTATATCTCTCATCTCTTTCAATTCCTCACCTGGGTTTGGACTGATAAAGAATCTTATACTATCACTTCCGTGGCTTGAGAACTTGCTCTCATCATGCTCAATCTGTATTTCAAACTTACACTGCGGCATACCAAGGGTTCTTAAGGTCTTTTCTATGGACTTTTCAAGGACCAAAGCGTTTTTTCGCCTTCTTTCATAAAGCTCTGAAGAAGTCTTTTTGTACAGGGAGCGGGTTTTCTCTATCTCTTTTTCAAGTTCACCGAGCCTGTACTCAGAGTCTTCACTTAAGCTTATCTTCTCTTCAGCAGAGACTGCAAAAGAAAGAACATCTGAAACAGTTGGTCCATACTTTCTTTTCAGCTTCTGAATCAGGGAGAGTCTCTCCTGCATGGAGTTAAGAGCCTCTTCTGAATAGTCAACACTGTTCAGATAGTCTCTAAGGCCTTGAGATATATCTTCTTGCTCTATCCGTAGGCTCTCAAGCCTAGCAGTAAAATCAGTTAAAGAAGAGTCAAGTTTAGCTGCTTTAGAAGTGAAAGAAGAAGCGTCATGAATCAGGTGCCCAGCCTCTTTCATCTTATCCACACCTATGCTCAGATTGTCATAAATCTGTTCAAAGTGACTAAAAACGTTCACTTTGTCCTTTAGTTCCTCTTCTTCCTCAATTGAAAGGGAGGCATCTTTTATTTCTTTTAAGGCAAAACTGAGGTAGTCCTGCTGGCGCCTTCCCTCTTCTGATAAAGCCTTAATCTCTTCATACTCTTTTTCAAGATCACCTATCTTTTTGTTTAAAGAAGAAACATCTGACAACAAAGAAGTGTTTTTTGAATAAGAGTCCAGAACCCGTCTCTGCTTTTCTGAAGAAAGAAGGCTCTGGTGCTCACTCTGGCCGTGCATGTCTATCAGAGTTTCTGCAAGGGAAGTGAGTTCACTTCTGGTTATCAGGTTTCCCTGAACTGTGACCATGGAGCGGCCGTTTCTCTTTACAGTGCGTTTAACTATTATGGCTGAGTCCTCAGCTTCCATGTTGTGCTCTTTAAGCCATTCATGGGCCAAGTGACCTTCTGGAATGGAAATAAGAGCATTTACAGTCATCTCATCAGCGCCGGTTCTTATGGAAGAAGAGTCTGCACGCTCTCCCATAAGTAGACCCAAGGCTCCCAGGATAATGGACTTACCTGCTCCGGTTTCTCCGGTTATAACATTAAAGCCATCATGGAAGTCGGCTGAGAGATTTTCTATAAGTGCATAATTTCTAATCTCCAGATGTTCAAGCATTAAAGCCTCCGGCCCATCCTAGTTTATCCCTAAGTATTTCTATAGAATTTCTGCTGTTGTTCTTAATGAAGCAGGAACTGACAGGACTGCGCCTGATAGTAACACAGTCGCCTTCTTCAACTGGGAAAATTACATGCCCATCTGAAATAACTTCCAGCCCAGAAACCTGGTGAGGAATCTGAACTTCAGCTACCGAAGAATCAGAGACTACAAGAGGCCTGGCACTGATAGTAAACGGGCTTACTGGATTAATGATTATGGCTTTTATCTTTGCATCCACTATAGGACCACCTGCAGAAAGGCTGTAGGCAGTGGAGCCTGTGGGAGTTGCAAAGATAAGACCATCTGCTTTAAAGTTTGCAGCCATGACCCCGTCAATAAAGAGGTTAAGTCTGGCCATCTTGGCATGGGAGACAGCTGAAACACTAATTTCATTTAATGCTGAGTCTTCAAATACTATTTTGCCTTTTCTTCTGACCACAACCTCAAGTCTCATGCGCTCTTCTATAACACAGTGCGAGTCTATGCAGGAGCGTAGTACATCCAGTGCTTCATTCACTGAAGTCTCTGCTACATAGCCAAAAGTGCCCATGTTAACGGCCAAAATCGGGGTTCTTGTGCCTCTAACTAGCCAAGCGCAGGAGAGAACGGTTCCGTCTCCTCCTAAGGAGATGGCCAGATCACAATGAGGAGAAGGAAGGGATGAATCCGAGGAAGTTGAAGTGAGAGCAACAAGCTCTGTTTCAATACTCTTTTCATTCAAGAAAGAGCGGATTTTTTCATAGAAAGAAGCAACATTGTGTCTTTCAGGATTAGCAAATACAGCAACTTTTCTGATTTCCATAAACCACCCTTACCTCATAGAAGATGAGCTATAACTTTTGCCACCAGATCTATCTCAGTATCCTTCAAGAACGGATAGACAGGGAAAGACACGGTTCTGAAGTAGTATGCAGCACTGTTTGGAAAATCTGCAAACAAATCTCCTTCATAGACACTGCAAATACTATCCTTGAAAGTTCTGATCAACGGGATTCCGTTTCTTGCTGCAAACTTTATGGAGTCTTCTGGCTTTGAATCCAAGAAGACTGCAAAGCAAGAACAAGAACTGTTAAAGTCAACCAAGGTCAGCCCAAAAGCCTTGTGCCTGGTCTGCATGAGGCGCTGCGTGTATCTCTGACAGATCTTACGGCTTCTGTCACAGTTGCTGTCCAGGTTCTGTAATTGAACTGCTCCAAGAGAAGCGTTTAAGTCAGTCATTTTTGTGTAGTTTCCAGCAAAGACAACAGGAGCCTCGACCTCCTCAGCAGCCACATCAGAAGCCTCGCCTTCAGAAGCATCAACAGCTTGAGCCCCGGCTTCAGCCTCTGAAGCCTCAGAGATTTCTTCAGATGCTTCTTCCTTTTTCCCTTTAATAAACGCTCTAAGAGCAGGAACATAGTCTTTTTTAACTGCAAAGGCAGCTCCTCCGGCACAGGAGACTACATTGTTTTCCTCAAAAGAAGAGATAACAACATCTCCCCAGTCTCCAGGAACATATTCATCAGAGTAGAAGCCACCAATGGACTCTGATACGTCTTCAAGAATCTTTATCTCTCCGTAGCTGACTTTCTCAGCAAAAGTGGTCTCTTTGTTGTATTTGAGGGCCAAGGAACCGCAGGAATCATAAAGAATCAGTACCTGAGCTCCGCTGTTAAGAACGCCCTGCTCATCAACTAGTCCGTTCTCTTTGTCCACATCTACAAAAACAACCTTGCACCCCGTTTTCCTCAAGGCCTGAGCATACACGGATGGCGCAAGGGGAGAAATGGCAACTGTTGAAGTCCTGTCAACGCCAAGAACCTTCAGGGCGCCATCTATACAATCAGGGTATGTTCTAAAAGACAGCCCCTTGGCACACTTTACTCGCTCAGCAAACATCTGAGTAAAGAGCTTGCTGCTCTCTCCGGGGCCAATCTCTTCATTAACCATGGTCTGAAGGACACCGTCCATATCTTTTCTTTTCAATGTAGGTTTATAGAAACGGATCATGTTTATAGTATATCCCACATTTACCCTATAGTCCAAGTATCGGTCATTCAAAGTTTCCTGCTTTCATGCATGGTAAATAAAAACTCTCTGTGGTATTATTCCCCAAAAGGAAGCTCCGCCGGATGAATAAAAGAAACACATTGCTTTCAATGACAATAAATGCAGTGATTGTAATCCTCGAGGCTGTTGCAATCGTTCTTTCCTACAGAGAAATGAAGACAGGCATGTTTGTGTACTACACAGTGCTGAGCAATATTTTTCTTGCTGTCTCCTCTCTTCTTGTCTGTATCTTTTCAGTTCCCGTGCTTCAGGGAAAGAAAGACACTCTTCCTGCCTTTGTCTCAAGAGTCAAATATATGGCAACCTGTGTGGTTACGGTTACCTTTCTGGTCGTGCTCTTCATTCTCGCCCCGACCACAGCAGGAGAAAACCCGATTTGGAAAAACCTGTTGTATCTGCTGCTTCACGGGTCCATGCTCTACATGCACTTCATCTGCCCTGTTCTGGCCATTCTCAGCTACACAGCATTTGAGAAACCACTTCCATACAACAGGAGACTTCCGCTATTCGCCATTATCTTCACACTGCTCTACGCAGCAGTACTCATTCCACTGAATATAGCTGAAAAAGTCAGAGGTCCTTATCCGTTTCTCATGGTCAGGGAACAGAGCATACTCGCAAGTTTCTTCTGGGCTGTAGCTATCCCGGGTTTTGCCTATCTGATTGCAGTCGGAATCAACCTTGCCTCAAAGAGGCGCTGATAAACCCTACAAACAGCGGATGCGGTCTGTTTGGTCTGCTCTTGAACTCCGGGTGAAACTGAACACCGACAAAGAAATCCTCGCCGGGAATCTCTACAGTCTCAACAAGTTTATCATCCGGAGAGAGACCGGACAGTACCAGACCCTCTCTTTCAAGAACACCCCTGAAACTGTTGTTTACCTCATACCTGTGTCTGTGACGTTCTGAGATTTCATCAGTGCCGTAGCATCTGTGGATTACTGTATTCTGTTTCAGCACGCACGGGTACTTGCCCAATCTCAATGTACCGCCCTTGTTTATACTGTCATTCTGACCAGGCATGAAATCTATGACGGCGTATGGAGTATCCTTATCGAATTCACTTGAATTTGCATTTTCCAGGCAACAGACGTTCCTTGCATACTCAATTACCGCAATCTGCATACCGAGACAGATTCCGAAATACGGAATATGGTTCTCTCTTGCATACCGGGCTGCAAGAATCATTCCGTCAGTTCCCCTGTTTCCGAATCCACCGGGAACAATTATTCCGTTCACTGATCCCAGAACAGACTCAACGTTCTCTACTGTAATGGTCTCTGAGTCAATCCACGAGATATCAACCCTGCAATCAAGGGAGAAGCCCGCATGGCGGAGTGCTTCTGACACAGAGAGGTAGGCATCGTGCAGCTGGACATACTTTCCTACCAGAGCAATTCTCACGCTTCTTCGCTGATGCTTGATTTTCTCAACCATTTCCTCCCATTGTCTGAGTTCAGGTTCCTTTGTTTCAAGATTCAATTCTCGGCAGACAACTTTTGAAAAACCTTCCTTTTCAAGCATGAGAGGGGCCTCATACAGAATTGGCAGAGTGAGGTTTTCAATGACGCAGTCGTCTTTAAGATTACAGAAAAGTGCTATCTTTGAGAAAATGGACGGATCGTTTATCTTCTCATCAACCCTGAGAACAACAATATCCGGAGATATTCCCATTCCCTGAAGTTCCTTGACACTGTGCTGGGTGGGTTTTGATTTGTGTTCACAGCTGGCCTTCAGATACGGCACAAGAGTTACATGAATATATAGGACATTTTCCCTGCCAACCTCAAGTCCGACCTGTCTGATGGCTTCAATAAATGGCTGGCTCTCTATATCTCCTATGGTTCCACCAATCTCTGTTATGACCACATCTGCATCTGTTTCCTTGCCAACATGGTAGATGAAGGTCTTTATCTCATCTGTTATATGTGGAATAGTCTGAACTGTATGCCCGAGGTACCCGCCTTCCCGTTCTCTTTCAAGGACATTGTGATACACCTTACCTGTGGTCAGGTTTGAGTACCTGTTGAGGTTTTCGTCTATGAATCTCTCATAGTGTCCAAGATCAAGGTCTGTCTCTGCGCCATCTTCAGTTACATAGACCTCTCCATGCTGATAGGGACTCATGGTTCCCGGATCCACATTTATATATGGGTCAAGCTTCTGTGCGGCAACCTTTATTCCTCTTTCCTTGAGAAGTCTCCCCAGGGAAGCTGCTGTTATTCCTTTTCCCAATCCGGAAACAACTCCACCTGTTACAAATACATATTTTGTCATTTTAAAGCCTCTGATGGTTCAAAACATGGAATACTCTGAAGCTTGAAAAGATTTGCCTCATGCAGACTGTCTATTCTTTCCTTTGCTTCGGGATCTTCTATTTCGCCGGTTCTTATATAGTTATCCAGAACCTCATACGTAAACCCGAGATTGTCCTCGTCAGTTTTTCCGGTAAGACCGTCTGAAGGAGCCTTCTCTACCAGAGATTCCGGCAAACCCAGAACTCTGCCTATTCCCTTTACCTCCTGAACGGTAAGTCGTGCAAGAGGACTGAAATCTCCGGCACCGTCTCCGTATCTGGTTGAATAACCGACCCAGTCCTCGGAGAGATTACACGTGTTTGCAACCCTTCCGTTATGACTTTGAGAGACAGCGTAGAGAGTTGCCATGCGGATTCTGGGCGGAAGGTTTATTATACTTTGAGCAGACAGCTCAAACGGAAGATTGTTTTTCACGCCCATAACGGCATCTCTTATATTCACCGTATAGTGCCTTATGCCAAGGTGTCTGACCAGGAGTTCCGCTGAGCTTATATCAGGCTGTACACCGTCTGGCATGAGAACACCTATTACTCTGTCCCTCCCAAGAGCCTGAACACAAAGCGCTGCGGTAACTGAGCTGTCCTTGCCTCCGGATATACCTATTACGCAATTGCAGTCTCTGCCGTTCTCCTCAAAGAAGGCCCTTATCCATTTCACACAGTCATCTTTCAGCTTCTGATATTTTTCCATACGTTTCCTCTCATTCAACGGTTACACTCTTTGCCAGATTTCTTGGTTTATCCACATCAAGACCTCGGTTTACGCTTGTGTAATAGCTAAGTAGCTGAAGAGGGATCACAGCTAGGGAAGGAAGAAAAAGTTCATCAGTTGCAGGTACAGTTATCTGAAAATCTATCTCTCCTTCATCAGGAACAGGATGATCTGCGGAAGTGAGAGAAATCAGATACGCACCTCTGGCCTTACACTCTATCATATTGGAGAAAGTCTTATCCATGACAGAACTCTCCGTCATGATTCCCACAACCACGGTACCGTCTTCAATAAGGCTTATGGTTCCATGTTTAAGCTCTCCTGCGGCGTAGGCTTCTGAGTGAATATAGCTTATCTCCTTCATTTTAAGGCTTCCCTCCAGACAGACAGAATAATCAAGACCGCGTCCTATGAAAAACATGTTTGCCTGACCTGAGATCCTTGAAGAGAACCACTGCAGTCTTTCCTTGTCCAACAGAATTCTTTCAATCTTCTCTGGAAGAGATGAGGCCTCCTCTATGTAGTATGAATACTTTTCTCTGGTTATGAATCCTTTTGAGTAAGACAACTGGATTGCAAAAAGATCCATGGCTATAAGCTGGGCACTGTAGGCCTTTGTTGTAGCTACGGAGATTTCAGGACCGGCAAGAGTATAAAGAACATAGTCGGCCTCACGTGCTATTGACGAACCCACTACATTCACAACGGCAAGTACAGGAATGCCTGCCTGTTTTGCTTTTCGCAGTGCAGCCAGAGTATCAGCTGTTTCACCGGACTGGGAGATTACTATGACAAGAGTCCCCGAGGTAATGGGCATGTTTCTGTATCTGAACTCGGAAGCAAGTTCAACCCTGACCGGAATATCCGTAAGACTCTCTATGACATACTGGCTTGTCACTCCCACATGCCAGGCTGAACCACAGGCTACTATGTCTATATGTGAAATTCCGTTCAGAATACTCTGGTCAAGACCAAAGTCCTCAAGATGTATGGCACTTTCCCTTACCAGGGAATTGAAAGTATTTCTGACGGCCGTACTCTGCTCGTGTATTTCTTTCAGCATATAGTGCGCAAAGCCATCTTTTTCAGCCGCCTTGGCATCCCATTCTATAACTGTTTCAGGAAGAAAAACCTCATCTCCGTTAAGGTCAAAGAATGTTATCCTGTCTTCTTCAATTCTTGCACTCTGATGGTTCTGTATATAATAAACGTTTCTTGTATGATTCAGGATGGCAGGTACATCGGACGCCAGAAAAGACTCTTCCTCGCCCTTTCCTATAATCAGAGGAGAGTCCTTTCTTGCTGCATAAATCTGATTAGGATAATCAGTAAACATAAGGGCCAGAGCGTAGCTTCCCCTCGCTCTGACCATTGTTCTGTTTATGGCATCTATAGGTCCTATTCTGTACTTGTTATAATAATAGTCCACAAGTTTCACCAGAACCTCTGTGTCAGTTTCACTGTAGAAAGAATACCCCTTGGACATAAGCTTAGCTTTAAGCTCAGCATAGTTTTCAATTATACCGTTGTGAACTCCTACAACCGAAGACTCCACTGGTCCGTTCCCTGTTCCAGCACAGTTTCCACTGACATGGGGATGGGCATTTGCAACTGAAGGAACACCGTGGGTAGCCCATCTTGTGTGCCCTATACCGCATGTTCCGCGAATGTTTTTTCCATTCTCCGTCTTTTCAATCAGAGCTTTAAGTCTACCGGATGTTTTCACAACCTGGGCGTTCTCAGCGCCGTTTCTAACAGCAATTCCAGCAGAGTCATAACCTCTGTATTCGAGCTTTCTCAGGCCATCCAGAAGAATCTTTGCTGCCTGTCGTTTGCCGACATAACCTACTATTCCACACATTACATACCTCGCTCAAACTGAGAAAAGAAGCTGCCTGTAAGACGGATATGGCCAGTATTTCTGTGGAACAAGCTGTTCTTCCACGTTAATGACATCCCTGATTTCATTCATAAGAGAAAGAATCTCATCATGAAAATATCTGGCAGCTGCGTAATCAGAGAATTCAGGAGAATTCGAAAGAGCAGACCTCAGTTTCTCTATCAGACTCTGCAAAGAGGCGTTTGCCTCTGCCAGACGCAGACAGAGACTTGTCTCCACATTCAGGGAAGCCTTCTTAATCAGTTCCTTTCTGCTGATTGCCGTAGAGCAGAGCCTTGCCTCAAAATCAGAGACAGCGGGAATAATCTCCCTTTGGGTCATATCTATCAGGGTGTTGGCTTCAATTGAGATGATATTGCAGTACTTTTCAATATGAATCTCGTCTCTTGCAATCATCTCTGACCTGGAAAGCACCTTATGCTTTTCCATGAGGGCAATATTCTTCTCTGTAAGATAACATGGAAGAGCATCTGCAGTTGTCCTGAGATTGCTCAGTCTCCTATTCTTTGCCTCCTCAACCCATGAGGAATCATAGCCGTTTCCGTTGAAAACTATCCTGGAGTGCCTGATCAGCTCATCTCTAATCAAATCATGCAGAGAAGATTTGAGGTTTTTCTCATCAACAGAAGAAAGCCTGTCGGCGTATTCTCCAAGTTTCTCAGCAACTATTGTATTCAGAATAACGTTCGGTCCTGCTATAGACTGGCTTGAACCAGGCATACGGAACTCAAACTTGTTTCCTGTAAAGGCAATGGGGCTTGTACGGTTACGGTCTGTTGTATCTCTTGGTATGACAGGCATGGTATCTATCCCTACCCTTATGGGTTTGATATCTGCCCTGCTGTAGCTGCTGTCATTGACAATTGAATCCACAACACCCTGAAGCTCAGAGCCGAGGAATATGGAGATTATTGCGGGAGGTGCTTCATTTCCTCCGAGACGGTTGTCATTTCCGGCATAGGAAACAGAGCATCTTAAAAGCTCCTGATAATCATCAACTGCAGAGATGAAGGCAGTCAGGAAAAGCAGGAAACGGGCATTCTGATCAGGCGTTTTTCCAGGCGAGAAGAGGTTCTCTCCCCTGTCAGTGGCAATTGACCAGTTGTTGTGTTTTCCGCTTCCGTTCACACCATCAAACGGCTTTTCCGAAAGAACGCAGACAAGTCCATGTCTGTCAGCCACACGACGCATAAGATTCATAGTGAGCTGGTTCTGGTCGTTTGCCGTGTTGGAATCCGAGTAGACGGGGGCCATTTCATGCTGAGACGGGGCCACCTCGTTGTGCTTTGTCTTGGCAGGTATTCCCAGCTTCCACAGTTCTTCCTCGAGATCCTTCATAAAGGCAGAGACCCTGGGCTTGATGGTTCCGAAATAATGGTCATCCAACTGCTGCGTCTTTGGAGGTCTGGCTCCGAATAGAGTTCTTCCACATATCTGCAGATCTTCTCTTTCCTTGTAAAGCTCCTTTTCCAGAAGAAAGTACTCCTGTTCTGCGCCGGCCATGGGTGTAACTGAGTCAGTCTCCTTGTCGCCAAGAATTCTCAGAACCCTGAGAGCCTGCGTGTTGAGGGCTCTTATGGATCTCAGAAGAGGAGTCTTTTTATCCAGTGCTTCGCCGGAATAGGAGAAGAACATGGTTGGAATACAGAGGCTTCCGTCATATACAAAAGCATGGGAGGTAGGATCCCAGGCACTGTAGCCACGGGCTTCAAAAGTTGCTCTCAGACCCCCTGAAGGGAAAGACGAGGCATCCGGTTCACCTTTAACCAGCTCCTTTCCTGAAAACTCCATAATAACAGAACCTTTTCCGTCAGGAGCAATGAAACTCTCGTGTTTCTCTGCAGTTCCTCCGTTGAGAGGTTGGAACCAGTGAGTATAGTGTGTGGCACCAAGGGAGATTGCCCAGTTCTTCATGCCTTCTGCTATGGCCTCTGCAGTTTCCATAGGGAGACTTTTTCCACTCTCAATGCATGATTTATAAAGCTTATAGTGCTCCTCAGAAATATACTTTTTCATGGTTTTCTCGTTGAAAACATGACTAGCAAACATCTCAGGTATGTTATTTCTCTCTATCATGGTTATCCTCCTTATTTTCCGCTTTCACCATAGTTTGAAAGAACTCTGGCTGAAGGATCTGCAACATTACAGCCTTCCCAGTCCTTATTCGGCATCCAGTAATCAGGAATCATCCTCTCCTGACCCGGATAGTATTTTTCAAAGATTTCCCTGTACAGAAGACTTTCCTTTGTGAACGGAGTTCTGTACTCAAAACGGTTGGCTCTGATTTCAAACTCTCTGTCTGAGTATCTTTTCTCTGCGTAACTCTTCAGACCGTCTACCATACTGTGACCTACAGCATCAGAGAAGGCTGCTTTCTGTCTCCAAAGAATATGTTCAGGAAGAATGTGGTCATTCTCAAAAGCCTTTCTCAGAAGGTACTTTCCCATGTTGTAGGTATTCATCTTCAGCTTGGGATCAATCGACATGACGTATCTGACAAATTCAAGGTCTCCGAACGGCACACGAGCCTCCAGAGAATTGTCTGATATGCATCTGTCAGCTCTCAAGACATCGTAGAAGTGTATCTCCCTTATCCTTTTCTCGGCCTCTGACTGAAAAGCCTGAGGATTGGGAGCATAGTCCGTATATTTGTATCCGAAAAGCTCGTCCGAAATCTCTCCGGTCAGAAGAACCTTTATGTTTGTATTCTCATGGATTGCCTTGCAGCAAAGGTACATACCCATGCTTGCCCTGATGGTTGTAATATCCCAGGTTCCGAGAATGGAAATGACAGTTTCCAGATTTGACAGAACTTCTTCCATATTCATACGTACTTCCATATGTGAACTACCTATGAAAGAGGCAACCTCAGCAGCGTATTTGAGATCTATGGGATCAGTGTCCATACCTATGGCAAAGCTCTCTATTCTGCGGCCAAGTATCTTAGAGGAAATGGCACAGACAAGACTGGAATCCAGACCTCCTGAAAGAAGAAAACCAAGAGGAGCATCTGAATCCAGCCTTTTCTCCACGCCTTTTATAAGATAATCCCTTATCTTCCGGCACACGGTATCAATATCATCATGGCAGTATGAAAGAGGCTTTGAAATATCCGTATATCTTACGAACTGTCCTTCTTTGTAATAGTGTCCTGGAGGGAAAGGTAGGATTCTGTCACAGAGACCGACCAGACTTCGGGCCTCACTGCTGAAAATAATGTTTCCATCTGCAAGATAGCCGTAGAACAGGGGTCTTATACCGATAGGATCTCTAGCTGCAATCAGTGAAGAGCTTTCTCCGTCATAGATGATAAGAGCAAATTCAGCATCAAGAGTACTGAACATGTCAACGCCCTTCTCCTTCCACAGAGGAAGCAGAACCTCACAGTCAGAATTGCTTTTAAAACTGTATTTTCCTTTCAGACTTTCTTTAATGGCTCTGAATCCATAAATCTCACCATTGCATACAACTGCATCAGTACCAAGCACAAAAGGTTGCATACCGGAGTTGTTACAGTCCATAATGGCGAGTCTATGAAAACCCAGATATGTATTGTTTCCGACATATCTGAAAGAAGAGCTGTCAGGTCCCCTGGATACAGTTCTGTTGAAAAACCCGCTTACATAATCCGATGAATAATGAGTTGCTGTATAACCTATGATTGAACACATTTTTCAGACAACCCCCTGAGTCTCCATAGCTTCTGCAACTTTTTCAAATGCCACAATATTCGCACCTGCAGCATAATCTCCGTCCAGTCCGTATTCCTTTGCAGCCTTGCCTGGAATAAAATAAACACCTTTTTCCTTGAAGCACTTTACAGCCTCTGGTGTTGCAGGCATATTTGCACCCTCACAGACTGCAATCACCCCGTTTCGGACAAGAGTTTTGGCGTCTTCAACGTCAAGTTCATTCTGTGTGGCACACGGCAGAGCTTCCTTTCTGTATACATCCTCTTTTTTCTCTACAACCGGTCGGATTGACTCAAGAACCTCTTTGACTGCCTGATGAAATTCAGTCTGCAGAGGGTTTTGCTCCACTACTCTCTTATATACATCATCTACGTATGCCATATATTCACACCCTATGAAAAAACAATTATTTGCGATTATATGCAGTTGAGAAAAAACAAACAAATACATATTATTTTCATATATTCATATTTTTTTCGTATGATAAAAAAAGTAAATCAGAGGTAATTACAATGGATATCAGGGTTTTAAGATACTTTGTTGCTGTTGCGGAAGAACTGAATATAACCCGTGCAGCAGAGCGTTTGAACATAAGTCAGCCGCCTCTGAGCAACCAGATCAAAGCCCTTGAGGATGAGCTTGACACAGTTTTGTTCATAAGAGGCAAGCGACATCTGGAATTGACCGATTCAGGAAAACTTCTTTACAGACATGCAAAGGAGATAATTAATCTCACTAACAAGACTTCAAGTGAAATAAAGTTTATGAATAAGGGAATTAGTGGAACCATATCCATAGGTCTTGTTGAGGGCTCTGCTCCTGATATAGCCTCCAAATGGGTATCTTCATTCATCAGGAAGTATCCGAATGTCAGGTTCAGAATAATGGATGGGAACAGTGACGAGCTCATTGAGCGCCTCAGAAGCGGACTTATAAACCTGGCTGTGATTACTGCACCATGTGACCAGACTCTTCTGAACAGCTTCAAGGTCGGACAGGAAAAAATGACCGCCTTCATGAGCAAGGACAACCCCTTGGCAAAACTCAGTGGAGACACAATAAACCTTGAAGACCTGAAAGACCAGCCTCTGATCGTCCCCAGCAGAGAGTATATAAACAACATGATCTATAAGTGGTTCAAGGAAATCAATGCTGAGCCGAACATAGTATGCACCATGGACAACTACCTGGATGTAGCAGCCATGGCTGGCTGCAATGTCGGAATAAGTCTTTTCCCTAGAACATCTTACGTTTTTAACCAAAGAATTGTGGCAAAAGAGATAGTAAATTCAGGCCGGTTTGTTGAGTATCTTTTTGTCTGGCTGAAAGGAAAGCCTCTTCCACTGGTGGACGAGACGTTCATTGACTTTGTAAAAGATCACATTTATGAGAGAGAAAGCGGAAAGTCCAAAAAACTTCTGTAGTTTATCTGCCCAACACTGGATATCTCATCCTTGCTAAGGTTTTTGACTATATATCCGTATGAGTACTCATCAAGAGCATAAACGGAGACCTCAACAGTGTCTGTCATATGCACCTCATGAAGCCAGTTTATATCTATGTATGACGGGTTGTGACCTTTCAGATAGTCAAAGCTCATGGACTCAAACATCCACCTCAGATACACAATATTGTTTATGTGCCCATTAATATCCGTATCAAAGAACTTATGTTCCATCTTATGTGAAGCAAGAAGTGGCTTTTGAACCATGGCATCTGTATCCAGCTTTGGAGTTCTCTTTCCGCAGTCTATGAATGGTCCGTCCGTGTAGGTCACAGGCCCTATCTTCTGCGAAATTTCCGCCATTTTAAGAGGCATACGGCTCTCTATATCTATTACTGCCCACATGGATCTGGCTGAAAAAACAGGATTCCCGGCACTGTCACAGGCGAGAACAGCTCTCGGAGCAAAATAGCTTTTGGCAAAAGGAATCCCGGTTTTGACCTTCAGAACCTCAGGCCACTTGGGGTAAGAGTATATGTCCATAATGGTTCTGGTTATGACCCAGCTCTTTCCTTCAGCATTCAGATGAGGAACAGCCACATTTCCTGAGTAACTGTGTATACCAGAAATCTCCTGAACCACATCAAAGTAGAATTCAGGTAGCGCCCTGTAGGCAGAGTCTACATTATATGTGGTTATTTTGAAATCTTCATTACATACATTGAATTCATCTATATACATTCTTTTATACTCCTTACCGCTTCTTCCAGATCAGAACGGGAACAGGCAAAGCAAAACCTTACACAATTCTTTGAACCCTTTCCAAAAGCCTCTCCGGGAACTGTTACCACCCCAGCCTTTTCAAGAAGCCACATTGCCAGGGCCTGACTGTTCATGTTCTCACGTTCTATCCTGACCCAGAGATAAAATGCCCCCTCCGGTTTCATGACAGTAAAACCATTCAATGAGGAAAGCTCCTTTAACAGATAATCTCTCCGCCATTCATACTCGCGCCGCATCTCAAGGCTCTCTTTCTCACAGTTGAAGGCTTCCAGAGCAGCATACTGCACAAATTCATTCACGCAGGAAATCTCATGTGTCAACTGAAGATAGCACGGTTCAGTTACAACCCTCGGTGCACACATATACCCTATTCTCCAGCCTGTCATGGCGTAGCTTTTTGAAAAGCTGTTGATTGTTATGGTTTTCTGCCTGATATCCTCAAAGGCGGCAGGACTTATGTTCTTCCTTCCGTCAAAGATTATCTTCTCATACACCTCGTCAGAGATAAGGTACAGATCATGCTTTTTCACAACGTTTCTGACAGCCTTCCACTCTTCGGCAGTCATGACTCTTCCTGTGGGGTTGTTCGGTGAGTTGATTATAAGCAGTTTTGTCCTTGGACTTATATGGCTCTCAAGTTTCTCTTCAGTTATCAGATAATTGTCTTCCATGGACAACCGGAGTCCAACAGGTACAGCTCCTGCTAGGCGGGTCATGGTCTCATAAGAGACCCATGAAGGCTGAGGAATAAGAACCTCATCTCCTGAAGAGCAGATACTCATGATTGCAAGAAAAACAGCATACTTAGCTCCCGGTGTCACCAGTATATTCTCAGGGGCACAGGAGATTCCGTTTTCCTCTTTAAGCTTCCTGACAATCCTCTCTCTTAACGGAACTATCCCTCTTGAGTCACAATAATGCGTATGCCCTGCTTCCACAGCAGATGCCAAAGCATCCCTTATCCTCTCCGGAGTTTCAAAATCAGGGTCTCCCCCTGCCAGTGAGACTATATCTTTACCTTCTTCTTTGAGTTTTTTTGCCAAATTATTGAATGAAACAGTGGCAGAAGCACTAATGCCGTTCAGAAGTCTATTCATATATCACCTTGTCTTCAATGATAATGAAAGCCACTGTTTTCAACAATAATCAGAAGCACCTTTCCTTGCGCTCCTTCTTGCAGTGTTCTATATTTCCACAGTGGTAACAAAGCTCGTTGTCACAGATTCCGTCATTATCAAAGAAAGAGAGAATATTGCTTATAGTTGTCTCTGCTATACTCTGCAGAGCTTCCTGCGTGAGGAAGGCCTGGTGGGAAGTAACTATCACGTTCGGCATGGAGATGAGCCTTGAAAGTGTTTCATCATCCATAATATGCCCAGAGCGGTCTTCAAAGAAGACATCTGCTTCTTCTTCATAAACATCTAGACAAGCAGCCCCTATTTTTCTTTCCTTTATGCCTTCAATCAAAGCCTGAGTGTCAATCAAAGCACCTCTTGAGGTATTAACAATGACCACACCTTTCTTCATGGAAGAAATGGCTTCTTTATTCACCATGTGTCTAGTTTCTTCAGTTAATGGACAGTGCAAAGAGATAATATCACTCTCACTGAAAAGCTCATTTAATGAGACGTAGTTTATACCACTGTCCTTCTTAGGAAAGAGGTCATAGGCTATTACATTCATTCCAAAGCCACGGCAAATATCTATGAAAATCTGCCCTATCTTCCCTGTTCCTATAACTCCTACAGTTTTTCCATGAAGATCAAACCCAGTTAGTCCGTTTAGGGAGAAGTTAAACTCTCTTGTTCTGTTGTAAGCCTTGTGTATGCGCCTGACAGAGATTAAAAGCAGGGCCATGGCGTGTTCAGCTACAGCATAAGGCGAGTACGCTGGAACGTGGACAACGTGAATCTTTCCGTAGGCAGCTCCAATATCTACATGGTTGTAGCCAGCTGATCTGAGAGCAATTAGCTTAACTCCCATTTCAAAGAGCCTATCAATTACTGCCTTATTAACTGTGTCATTTACAAACACACAGACAACATTACAATCTCTTGCTAGCTCTACCGTGTCTTCATTCAGTTTTGTCTCTAGAAAGTGAATTGTATGTCTTTTTTGTTTTCATAACCCTCAAAAGACGCCTTGTCATAAGCCTTAGTATCAAAGAAAGCAATTCTTATCATCTAGTTCTCTAACCTCCTTTTCAGATCCTCAATTTGCTTCTCAAAGGCTTCAGCGGGTAACAGGGCCACTCCTACTTCATCGCTTAAAATAATAAGTCTGTCCCCGATTTCTAGCCCTAGTTTTTCTCTTGCCTGTTTTGGAATAACTATCTGCCCACGTTCTCCAAGGTTCACTGAACCCCAGATATTTTTCCCAACAGGAGCTGGAGGGAGAGTTCCAAGGCCCTCTATTTCTTGAGTGCTGACTAAGCTGTCCAGACTCACCCCGTAAAGCTTAGCAATCAGAGTTGCCTTGTTTAAATCAGGGATGGTTGCTCCGCTTTCCCATTTAGCATAGGCCTGACGGGAAATATCTATCTTCTCAGCTACCTGTTCCTGAGAGTAACCATTGAGTTTTCTGAGCATGATAAGGTTATCCTTTATCATAGGGCCCCCTTTTACAAATCTGTATTCTCAAAATTCACACAAGCCTTTTTGTAAGAAGCTGTTGTAAGTATAACAAAAATCAAAACTCCAACAACAAGTAAGGCCGTCTGTAAACCAAGGTTCTCAAAACCAATAGTATTTAGGCTCTCTAGTCCTGGCACATGGTGTAAAGCCTCAGCTAAGCCTATAACTACAAAGGCTACAATGCAGTAAACAACAAAAGGAAAACCCATTTTATAGGCAGTTTTAAAGAACCCTCCAACAAAAACCAGATTAAACAGAGAGAAAATAATAAGTACCACACTCAGATAAAAGAAGTTGGCAGTCATAAGAGCGTTCTGTAGGTAAATACTGCTGTTGGAGAAAACTGTCATACGTAGCAGTGTAAGAACTAGCATGAGTATGAAACTTAGGGCCTCAATAAAGAGAACAAACAAGTACTTAGCCTTCACTACATGACGCTTTGCTATGGGAAGGAGCACTGAGTAGATTATATCTCCAGCTTCCCTAGCGTTTGCATAGCTATGATAAAGCCCAAGAGTAACAAAGAAGACACCACAGAGAATTGGGTAGCCAGGAATCATAGTCATAAATGAAAAACCAATAAACAGGTACGTAATAATCAGAGTTGGAAGCTTCATCTCTTTCCTTAATAGCTCTTTCATACATTTGCCTCCCTTTCCATTCTCAAAAATATCTGCTCTAAGTTCTCCCCATTCTTGCCATAGTTATTAATAAAGTCTTCCTTTGAGCAGTTTGCTCTGATTCTGCCTTTGCTTATGTAAACAATACTATCTGCGCATCTTTCAAGATCCGTGGTTATGTGAGTTGAAAACATAATTGTCACTCCCCTTTCTTTAAGAAACAGGAACAGTTGCAGGAGCTCATCTCTAGAAAACGGGTCTAAACCACTTGTTGGCTCATCTAGAATTAAAACCTCAGAGCTGTGAGAAAGGGACAGCAGCAGATTAAACTTTACCTTCATACCTTCTGATAGCTCTATTGGCTTCTTGTTCTCATCTAATGAAAACAGTTCTAGGTACTTTCTATAAGAAGACTCATCCCAGCTTGGATAAAAAGACCTAGTTACTTCTACTATCTCTTTTATCTTCTTTCTCGGATACCAACTGATAGTTCCTGTTGAGTAGCCTATTCTCTGCTTTATCTCTTCCTCATTTTCAGTTAGTGGCAGACCAAAGTAGCTAACCTGTCCACAATCAGTGTGAATTAAATTCAGCATGGATTTTATGGTTGTGGTCTTTCCAGCTCCGTTTCTTCCAATAAAGCCTGTAATCTTTCCCTTCTCTAGGCCAAAAGAAACTTTTTCCAGCCTGAAAGATGGGTAAGTCTTACATACATCTGTTAGTTCTACTATATTCACTCATTTCCTCCGGAATATGATTTTTATGAATATGGTAAAATTTTGTTGCGAAGAATACAAACAACCAAAGTTAACTACTTATGTTATTTAAAGTTGCATAAGATTGGGATTACTCCACTTCTTCATAGTAATAGGAGTAGTCAATTCCTTTGATGATTATTTCTCTGTTTGTAGTGTCAGATGTGAGT
>CAJOOY010000007.1 GCA_905236385.1 uncultured Spirochaetia bacterium | reverse complement strand
CTGAAATCAGAGCTTTCTGGTAGAAGACAAGAAATAGGTCAGATGGTCTCTTCTTCTCAGCAGATAACCTTCCGAGGGTGCCCTTCCAAGGCACTTCTTGCCCCTTACTCACAGATTTTTAGACTAATGAACGCCAAGGCTTCTTACCTTAGGCAAGACCCAATGGGCTACCATGAGAAGGCCTTTGATCTCTTTCTGCCCTTCTCCTATGAGAGCTCAGATATCTTTATTTCCAGAAATGATTATCTACCTCTTTGGCTTGATTCTCTGGATCACCCTGAGCACTATGAGGGGAAAACTCTTCATTTCACAGATGCTTTAGAGATTAGAAAGAATACGGATGGAATCCGTGCGGGACTTGTTGTTATGACATGCTGTATGGCAGATCTTCAGTTCTTGTCTTTCCGCCTTAAGGAAACAGAGAACATACACATGGGCTGGGCTACATTTGATGCAAGAGTTAATTCAAATTTGGAGCTTGAGATTATTAACCTTTCCCCTGCCAAACCACCAAAAGATCTTATTTTCAACCCCTCAGCCACAAAGACACCATCAGTTCTTTCAAACTCATTTAGAGGTCTTCCTAGATTTAATTAATCAAATTAAATCCAATATTTTTCTTCATTCATGCTTACTATTTAGCTGTTAAGGATTATAATTAACTTGTCCAGCCAGTAAACGGTAGGCGGTTTGAGCCTCTTTGCGTCCTGCAATGAGGTGTTTGCCTCAAATCCCATGCAGGAAAGGAGCTGAACTTTATGACTGATTATGAGATATTGTCTTTAGTAATTCTACTTCTGGCAATTCTTGTGGCAGCCTTGAAGAAATAAAAAAACTGCCTTGAGAGAGAAGGCAGCTTTTAATAAATAGCTTTCAAGGCTCAACCGCTTATCTCGGCTGAACTTCTTTGCCTTTAAATAATAACAAACGTGATGATTGAAGTTCAAGGTGGCTTTGGGTATGAAAAAACCAGCTCGTTAAAGCTGGTTTTATGACCGCGGTAGGATTTGAACCTACGACAACCAGTGTGTAAGACTGGGGCTCTCCCACTGAGCTACACGGCCAATTGCATTAAGGAATCTACCAAATCAGCATAAAAGTGTCAATATAAATCAGATAAAGAAGGTTGCGTCTCCATAGCTGAAGAACCTGTACTCTTTCTCTACTGCATGCTTGTACGCATTCAGAACGTTTTCTCTACCTGCAAATGCGCTGACAAGGACTAAAAGTGTGCTTTCAGGAGTGTGAAAATTTGTGACAAGCTGATCAACCACATGGAATTCAAAACCTGGCTTTATAAAAAGAGCTGTCTCCGAGCTTCCGGCCTTTACTGACTTTGTGCTCTCATCATAAGCACTCTCTAGGGTGCGCACACTTGTTGTGCCTATGGCTATAATCTTCTTACCTTCTTTTTTGGCTTTGTTTATCTTCTCTGCAGCTTCCTCAGAGACCATGTAGGCTTCAGTGTGCATAACATGGTCTTCAAGGTTCTCAGTTCGAACAGGAAGAAATGTTCCCATTCCAACTTGAAGCGTTACATGAACTATCTCAATTCCCCTCTCCTGCAGCTCTTTTAGAGTGTCAGTTGTAAAGTGAAGACCTGCTGTAGGAGCAGCCATAGAACCGTAGTTTTTTGCATAGACGGTTTGGTAACGGTTTTCATCATTAAAGTCATCTTCTCTCTTAATGTATGGAGGAAGAGGAACATGGCCACACTCAAGGAAAAAGTTCTCATCTATAATCTGATCAAACTCAACAATCTTGAGACTTGAACCAGTATCATGATCGTCTACATCTGAAGAGATAGAACCATGGCAGTACAGGTTTCCATTGTTATCAAAGAAGCTATAGGACTTACCTACTTTCTGTTTCCTGCTCTTTGAAACCATAGCCTGCCAGTAGGATTTACCATCTTTGGGAGAGCCACAGCTACCGGTAAACAGAAACTCAACCTTGCCACCTGTTTCAGAAAGACCGTAGACTCTGGCCTTACGGACTCTTGTATCGTTGATTACTATGAGGGAGTTGTCATCAACATAGTTTGTGAATTCTGAAAACATGGAGTCTTTGTATTCACCTGTGTGTTTATCTATGACCAGTAGTCTATCTCCACCACGGCGCTCTGCTGGCGTCTGAGCAATCAGGCGCTCAGGTAAATCATATGTAAATTCGCTGATTTTCATCTTTAAACCTTGCTAAATCAGAACAGAGTGCCCTGAAGATTATCGTTTTTAATTGAGTAAGGAATCTTGTCTTCCATGTGCAGAAGCTCATAGGCCTTAGCTGTTACCATACGACCACGAGGAGTTCTCTTTAGATAGCCCTTCTGAATCAGATAAGGCTCATAGAAGTCTTCAAGAGACTCAATTGCTTCTCCAACTGAGATACTCAAAGTCTCAGCTCCTACAGGTCCTCCGCCGTAGAACTCAATTATGGTTCTAAGTATGTTTCTGTCCTGTTCTTCAAGGCCGTTTAAGTCTATTCCAAGATTCTTAATGCTTTTGTAGACTATGTTTGCATCAATTACACCGTTTCCATTTACTTCTGCAAAGTCTCTAAAACGTCTAAGGAGTCTGTTTGCTATTCTCGGAGTTCCTCTTGAGCACTTGGCTAAAAGAAGAACAGCCTCATCATCAATCTGAACACCGATAATTGAAGCACTTCTTCTGATTATGTTTGAAAGTTCTGTCTCATCATAAAAATCAATTCTGCAGTTGATTCCGAATCTGGTCTGAAGAGGAGAACTGACCATACCGGCCTTGGTTGTAGCGCCTATGAGAGTAAAATGAGGAAGAGGAATTCTCATGGTTCTGGCACTAGGGCCTTGGCCTATTACCCAGTCAATCTCAAAGTCTTCCATAGCTATATAGAGCATTTCCTCAAGAGCTGGCTTCAGACGGTGAATCTCATCTATGAAGAAAACTGAATTCTCAGAAACGTTTGTAAGAATTCCAGCTAGATCTTTTGGCTTATCAAGAGCCGGAGCACTGGTCATTCTTATCTCGGAACCCATTTCATTGGCCACAATTGAGGCAAGAGTGGTCTTTCCAAGTCCAGGAGGACCTATAAGAAAGACATGGTCCAAAGCCTCTCCTCTTTCACGTGCAGCCTTGATAAAAACTCCAAGGTTTTCCTTTATTCTGGGCTGACCCTGAAAATCCTTAAGAAATTTAGGGCGCAGAATGTTTTCCTGATTATCAGCATCTTGAAAAGATGTGGACATGATTGAAGAACCCTGCAGAAAATCCAAATCTTCACTCATAAATCAGCTTAACCTCACAATAGAAGAGCGGAAAAGCCACTCCTCTGTTTCACTCTGACTCTTGCCTGACAGCTCTGCTTCTTTCTCTTTAAGAAGACTTCCAACTGTTTCAAGGACCTTCTTCTTGTCATACCCCATTTCAACAAGAGCTTCTATAACATCTTCATACTTCTTTGACTCACCTGAAACAACACGTTCGGGCTTGGATGAATCTGAAGTGAATACAAGTGTATCACGAAGAGCAAGGATAATCTTCTGGGATGTCTTAGCCCCAAGTCCTGGAATATTTTTAAGGAAGTTTACATCTGATGAATCCAGAGCCTGAATAAAATCCTTAACACTGACTCCGCTGAGTATCTTCATGGCCTGTTTAGGACCTATTCCATTAACCTTAATCAGTTCCAGGAAAAGGCGTCTCTCCTCTTCATCAAGAAATCCAAAAAGAACCATGGAATCCTCTTTATGCTGAAGATAGGAGAGCAAACGGACATGTGCCCTGTCTGAGCCCTGAAGAGCAGAGAGTTTTGCAGATGTCTGACTTGAAATAATCAGTTCAAACTCAATACTTCCACCGAAAATGGTAACACTCTGAGGATTAACACAAACAAGCTGGCCTACAATTGCATTTATCATTTGAAAACTCCAAGTTTTTCAAGCGTTGAGCTTGTATTTCCGTAGCAAAGTGCAGCGGCAAGAGCATCTGCAGCATGGTCCGGGCGTGGAATCCTGTCCAGTCCGAGCAGAATACGCGTCATTTCCTGAACCTGATTCTTTTCAGCTCTTCCAGTTCCGGTAACCGCCTTCTTTATCTGAAGTGGTGTGAAAATGGTGACTGGGATATTCAAAGTATAGACACTGTAGCACACAGCTCCTATTACCTTGGCCACCCCTATTGCTGAGAGCTCATTCTTGGCAAAGAAAATATCTTCAATGCTGACGTGCTCAACTTCATATTTGAAAGCAATACTCCCAACATCCCGTGCAATATGAGCTATTCTGAGTTCAAGTTTTTCTTTAGTTGAAGTATTTATTACTCCAAAAGAAACAGGCCGGAACTTCTGACCGTCAAAATCAACTACGCCCCAGCCTGTGTTAGCAATTCCCGGATCAATTCCAAGGATTCTCATAATAGTCTCTAATTACTCTTCAAAGTCATCAGGAAGATCAAGGTTTGTAGAAACCTGCTGAACATCATCAAGGTCCTCAAGGCGCTCAACAATATTCATAACCTTCTGTGCCTTTTCTTTATCAAGTGTAACTGTCGTGTCAGGAATTCTATTGACATCTGCACTGTCCTGCTCAAAGCCTGCAGCCTGCATAGCCTCAAGAACAGCACCAAAGTCACCCTGTGCAGTCCTGACTTCAATAGTTCCATCTTCAGTAATAACGTCTTCAGCACCAGCTTCAAGAGCAGCATTCAGCACATCATCTTCATTGTACTTCTCACCGTCGTAGATGATTACACCTTTAGTCTGGAACATGTATGAAACACATCCTGTTGCACCAAGTGAACCACCGAGCTTTGTAAGAGTACTTCTGACATCTGAAGCTGTTCTGTTTTTGTTATCTGTGAGGGTATCAATGATTATAGCAACACCACCAGGAGCATAGCCTTCGTAAACAAGTTCAAAGAACTGTGCATCTCCCATTTCTCCAGAGCCTTTCTTGATAGCACGCTCAATATTGTCTTTAGGCATGTTTTCAGCTCTTGCCTTGAGAATGGCTGTTCTAAGTGCGGCGTTTGTATCAGGATCAGCTCCGCCCATCTTGGCTGCAACACTGATTTCCTTGATAAGTTTTGTAAACTTCTGTCCTCTTTTCTGGTCGGCTATACCTTTCTTATGCTTGATGGTAGCCCATTTGCTATGACCTGACATGTATACCTCTGTATATATTAAGTAGAATAACTGCAATATTTTACAAAGTATATAATGAGCTGTCAACTAACAGAGCAGCAGCATCAGCCACTAAGAATCCTTCCTCACTTGGTATTATATGGTTATCTATAATAGTAAAACCTGCTGGTATTGACTTAGTTTTATTACCTCTTATTTCTTCAAGCCTCTGAAGGGACAGTCCTTTCTTATGTCTAAGCCCAAGCATTATCAATTCTTCTTCTGTCTCCTCATCAGAAAGAAGTGAACAATCATAAGTTGAAAAACACTCTGATGAGACGTAGGTTTTTATGTCTGAACTGTTCTCACACCTGTAGGTTTTCTTACCTCTAAACCCAGTAGAAGCTGCTGCGCACCCAAGACCTATATACTGTTCATAATCCCAATAGACAGTATTATGCAGACTCTCCTTTCCTTCTTTTGAAAAGTTTGATACCTCATAGTGTTTATAGCCTAAAGAAGATAAAAGAGACCAAAGCCCCATAAGATGCCTTCCCTGCTCATCATCTGCCATGGGTGAGATTCCTTTTTTATAGAGCCTTGTCCCTTCCTCTATACTGAGAGCATAGAGGCTAATATGCTCTGGATTAGCTAACTCATGGATTTTTCTTATATCTGAAGAACTATCATGGGCGTTAGGAAGACAGCAGATAATATCAAAATTAAGAGAACACCCCATCTTCTCCCTTAACTCTAAAGCTAGACTTATTCCTTTCAGCTCTTCATCTAACGAGCAGTTTCTTCCCAAGAACGAAAGAGCCTCTTCATCTAGAGACTGAATACCCATAGATAATCGTGTTAGATAGATTTCAAATAATGAAAAGTGTTCTCTTGTAAGACTTTCAGGATTCATTTCACTTGTAAACTCTTTAGGTCTACCGTTTTTACAAACTGCTTTACAGATTCTTTCAAGCTGATTAACAGACAGACAGCCTGGGTTTCCACCACCTATAAAGGCTGTATAAAACGGTTTATCCATCAAGCCAGTTACAGTCTCTATTTCTTCACATATCCTATCAACATAAGAAGATATAAGAGAATCATTACAGACAGAGACTGAATAGAAAGCGCAGTAACCACACTTTGAAAAACAAAATGGTATATGAATATAAAGAGATGTCTGTTCATTAAAATCAAAACAGGACAGAAATTCCATAGTCCTTATTTTCCAAGAACAGACTTAATGGCTGAAAGTGGCCAGAAAACAAAGACAACTCTTCCATTAACTTTTGACTCTGTTACAGTTCCGAAGTACCTTCCGTCATTTGAATTATCTCTGTTATCTCCGAGAGGAAGAACACTTCCTTCAGGAACATAGATACCAAGACGCATACGAACATAATTACTTCTAGAGCTCATATCTGTTGGGTCAGCTTTTCTCATTCCCTCGTAGATATTTAGCTCATAAGAATAGTTGTCAGTATAGTAGGCGTTCTGATCCATTGAATAATAATCATTTAAAAGGTGGGAAGGAACCTGGCTTAAGGAAAGGTTTTTCTCGGCCATTCCATTTAATTGCCCAAGAGCGTTGTAAGCAGTATAAGTGCTTTCTTCAATGCTTCTCTGCTGAGAAACTGCGTAGCCATTTTCAGAGCGGAACTGCTGTTCATCTACATATTCATCAGTTCCACTTAGTTTTATCTTTGCGTAGCCGTTTTCAAAAGTTACTGTGTCTCCACCAACTCCTGCAACTCTTTTTACCAGAAGCTTTTCCAGCATGTTACCTTCTGCATCTCTGTCTATGTTTACAAGAGAAAAGGTAGCCATGTAGAGCATGGTACTAATAGTAGAAAACACGGGTCCCCTACTCTCATAAGTTGGGTTGTAGAAAGTAATTATATCATCCCTATCAGGAACTCTACCGCTGAAGATTTTTGGCCCTTCGGGGAAGATTTCACAACCGTAAATAAACTTACTTACAACAACCCTGTCTCCTGTCATAAGCGTTGTTTCCATGGAAGGACTAGGAATCAGATAGAGCTGGACAAACAAGAGGTTAATTACAAGAACAACAACCACAGCAAAGACAATAGCATCTAGCCAGTCTAGTATCTCTGATTTAAGAGTTTTATGCTGCTTTTCATACAGCTTCTTTGCCTTTTTCTTGGTAAGGTAAGATTCTGTTTTTAACTGTACAAAATCATAAACCCTGTCCATATTTATGCTCATATCAGTAACCTCTTAGTCAAATATAACAACACGGTTAAGCATGTTCAAGTAAAAGCATTTGAATTGACACTACGCATAGATAAAGGTACTTTTTAAGGTATGAAAAAGAAGGTCCTTCCAAAAGTCGAACCAGTGCATCTTAAAGACCACTTTGGGATGAAACCTGGGAAATGGCTTACTATTTTATATGCCTCAGTATTTTTGCTACTTGTTTTTCTCATCTGCTTTCTGCCTGGGATTATCAACGGCAGTAAGAGAGTAAGCTTTACATCTGCCGCCTACAACGCCGCTGTTTATATAGATGGTTCCTACGCTGGAGGAACTCCTTTTACAAAGACTGTTTCTAGTGGAAGCCATGAGGTAGTCTATTCAGTTAACGGCTATGAGATAGACCGCTTTACTATTAAAGTTTCACACCCGGTTTTCCTCACTTGGCTGGTTCCTAGAAAACAAACTGTAGAAAGCTCAGCCACCCTCACTGGTGAAGCTTTTAATGCTCTTACAAAAGAGTTCCTTACAGATGTTGCCTCTTACAGTGCTGTTCTAAGTTATGACAGTGTATATAATTACCCTCCACTTTTTGAAAACTATGCCAACAGTATAAAGGGCTATGAAAAGAGTGCTAAAGAGTATCTAGACTTAGCTTGTCTGTTTATAACAACTGAAGAGATGAAAGCAGACGCCGAAAAAGCTTCTGCTATTCTAAATATCAGTCTAGATACTGCTATGAAAACTCCTCTTTCAGAAGGAGACACAACAGTTCCTTCTTCTATTAAAGCAACAGAGCTCTATGGAATTAGTGGATACACTGTTGGAAATGAGTTTTCAATTTCAAGAAACGAGATTACTGAAATACAGTATGTGGATTTCATAAAAGAAGTCCCCTACTGGAGTAAAGAAAATTTACAAACTCTCATAGAAGACAAGGTTGCAGACAGTTACTATCTTGCAGATGTAAACACTGATAGTCCGTCTGAGACAAGACCAGTTAGAAACATAAGTTATTACGCAGCCGCTGCCTTCTGCTCATGGCTTAGTAGTAAAACAGGCAAGAATGTTGCTCTTCCAACTGAAAACCAGTGGATAGAAGCTGCATCTGGCGCTGAACAAAGCTATCAGAGAACTCTAGTTAGTGCTTCCACTTCTGATACTATTGTCTCTATGTTTGGAGGAGTATGGGAGTTTACTTCCTCACCTTACATTCCAGGTGCAAGATTCTCGGATGAGGTAGCGCAACAGTTCCTATCTACCGGAGCTGAAGCAGATGTTGTTGTTAAAGGCGGAAGCTTTGTTAACAGCAGCAGTGAAATCTCCTTGTGGACTGCAGGAGCATGGGAGTGCTCCTCATGTTCAGACTATCTAGGTTTCAGAATAATCTGGACCAACTGACATAGGTAAAGATATGAGTGATGAAAAACCTAAAATAGAAGTTCTTCAAACAAACAAGAAAGCTTACTTCAACTATCAGATTATTGATGATCTTGAAGCAGGAATATCTTTAGAGGGAACAGAAGTAAAATCTCTTCGCCAAGGAAAGTTCAGTTTTGGAGACTCCTATATTAAAGTAGTTAATGATGAATTGATTTTAACAGGCTTTACTATCCAGCCGTATGATAAAGGCTCTATCTTCAACCATCAGAGTGATAGAAACAGAAGACTTCTTGTTCATAAGCAGGAAATCAAGAGGCTTAAAAGAAAGACTGAAGAAAAAGGCCTGACCATTGTTCCTACTAAGATTTATCTAAAAGGCAACAGAGTTAAAGTTCAGGTTTCTCTCGCCAGAGGTAAAGACCTTCACGACAAGAAACAGGCAATTAAGGAACGGGATATTGACCGTCAGGCACGTAGAGAAGCACGAGACTTCTTTAAGTAATAATTTGGGAGGGAATCATGGACCCATTGGTACTGACTTTTGATGTAGGAACTCAGAGTATGCGTGCCCTTCTCGTTAACAGCAGAGGGGGAATCGAGGGGGTGACCTCTTACCCCTACCCTCAGCCATACCTTCCGTCCAATGTTTTCGGCCGTGCTGAACAGGACCCCGACTTTTACTATGAAGGTTTGTGCAAAACTGCAAAAGAGTTAAGAGACTCAGATAACGGTGAAGAGCTATTTAAACGCATTCAGGGAGTAACTATTGCCTGCATAAGAGATTCAGTACTGCTAGTGGACAAAGACTTCAAGCCACTGAGGAATCTTATTCTCTGGCTTGATGAGCGCAGAGCTTCCGGTTTGCCTAATCCTCCACTATGGCAGAAAGCTGCTTTTTCTCTTGTTGGCATGACAGAAACTGTTAAGATGCTCTACCAGAATTCTTTCTATAACTGGATAAGAGAGAATGAAGAAAAGCTTTGGAACAAAAGCAGCAAGTTCATCTTCCTCTCAGGCTATCTTACTTTCAAACTGACTGGAGAGAAGAAAGACAGTGTAGCCAACCAGGTTGGACACGTTCCGTTTGACAACAAGAAAAGGAAGTGGATGGATAGAGGTCTTTCCAGGTGCATTGCAGATATTCCCAAAGACAAGCTGATTGATCTGGTGGAATCAGCTAAGGTAATAGGATACATAACCAAAGAGACAGCTGAAAAGAGTGGCATTCCAGAGGGAATTCCTATGTTTGCATCCGGTACGGATAAGGCCAGTGAAGCCTTAGGGCTTTCTGTAATCGGAAACGGCAAAGCAGCCATTTCTCTTGGCTCAGCTGCCACAATCCAGTTCTGCTCTCCAAAGTATTTTGAACCAGAACCGTTTCTCCCTTCCTACCCTTCAATTATCCCTGGCTACTTTAACTCTGAGTATCAGATTTACAGAGGCTTCTGGACACTGACTTGGTTTAAGAACGAGTTCTGTCATGCAGAAGCCAAAAAGGCTGAAGAGAACGGATGCTCGGCTGAGGAGATTCTTGATGAATACCTGAAGGATGTTCCTCCTGGATGTAACGGTCTGGTAATTACACCTCACCTCTCCCCCGGAGCTGGAAACCCGTTTGCTAAGGGTGTTATTGAGGGCCTGTCAGACAAACATACGAAAAAGCACCTTTACAGAGCCATAATTGAAGGAATTGATTTTGAGCTTCTGATGGCCATGAAGAGAATGGAAAGACGCTCTGGGCTGCATGTTGATGAGTTATATATAGCCGGAGGCGGAAGTAAAAGTGATTTGGTAGTGCAGATAGCTGCAGATATCTTTGGCAAGCCAGTGAAGAGGATTCAGACCCATGAGGCTACCGCCATAGGTTCCGCCATGTCAGGCTTTGTAGGCCTTGGTGTTTTTCCAGACTATCAGACTGCTGCTGCTTCCATGTCTCATGATGGGAAGGTTTTCAAGCCTAACATGAAAAGACACAAAGTCTATATGGATATTTTTAACAATGTCTACTGCCATATTGAGAAAGTAAATACCGGTCTATTTAAGCGCCTGAAGCGTCTGGCAGGAGTTTCCCAGGATTGACTTGCTTTTTGTAACCCTTTGAATGTATATTTGTTTACCCGGTGTAATGTTCAGCTAGGGGATGTATCGGTTTCGACTGATGGATGCCAGGCTGATGGTTGCAGGCCAAGCGTTAACTTGTAAAACTGGCAAAACAAATTAACTGCAAAGAAAGAAGATTTCGAAGCAGAATTCGCTCTCGCTGCCTGATCGGAGCCAGAGTGGACAAGGTTGCAAAGCATTGCTTCATGCTTGCTTCCCTGTAAACAACAGAAGCTTACCTCTTATGGTTGACGGGTCAAAAGAGGGAAATCTCACCGCCTAGGCTTGAGCAAAGTTGATTCTGTTCCGAGCACAAGCTGAAATCCAAAACAGGGTCTAAGCCTGTAGACGCCACCAGATGGGCCACCAGGACGGGAGTTCGACTCTCCCCATCTCCAACATTGATTGCCTTATTTGACACATTGTCAGATAAGGCTTTTTCTTTATTGTACTTCAAGCAGACCAGTGTTATCAGAAACACGCGAAAGAATCCAAAAAAATTTTTCCGCGTGGAAAAACACGCTTTTTTCAAAACAGGGACTTCAGCTTTGTTTCGTTAAGAAAAAATTATTGTATGTAAGTCAATCTGTGGTAGAATTACTCTTGTAAATTTAGCGCAAACACAGGTTGCGTATTGGAGGAAATAAATGAAAAAACTAGTTGCAATTCTTCTTGTACTTCTACTTGCTGTTACTTTTGTTTTTGCTAAAGGTAACAAAGAGTCTGCAGCAGCTGCAACAGATCCTGATTACACAATCAGAATTTATTCAAACTCTAACTCTTCAGAGAGAACAACATGGTTGATCAATGAAGCTCAGAAAGCCGGTTTCAAGATTTCCATTGATAACAACTCTGTTATCTCCGGAGATACAGCAGCAGTTCAGGCAGCAAACGAGAACAAGGATGGAGACGTAATCTTTGGTCTTAATGAAACCCGTTGGGCTCAGATGATTAACGGAACTTACGAGAACCTTTCAATTCTGGATTTCACACCGGATTGGGCAGGAACAGTAGGTGACTTCAAGTATGACGGAAAGGCTTACGGAATTGTTATTCAGAACGTCCTTATGCTTTACAGAACAGACGCTCTTGGAACAAACGGTAAGGAGCTCCACTTTGATCACTGGTCAGATATTGTAAACTGCGGTTACACATGGTACAGACAGGGCAAGGTTGGCGGAACAACTAACGCTAACATCAACAGCGCCATGCTCTATCCATACACAGACCCAAGTTCACCTGCTGGCGGTATCTCAATTGAAGGTTGGAAGACACTTTGGAAGTACTGCGCACAGGGTAACTTCACCGGTGACTCATACGGATTTGATGCTCTTAACAGAGGAGATGTCCAGGTTGCTACATTCTATTCAAGTTCTCTCTACGGAAAGATTGATGCTGCGGCAGAAGGTTCCAAGAACCCGATCACAGCAGACAACTGGAAACTCGTAGATATTAAAGATGGTACATACTACATTGCTGAGTACATTGGTATTGTAGACAAGGCTGGTAGAACAGACGCTCAGACAGCTACAGTCAAGGCATTTGTCAACTGGTTTGGCAGCGCTGAAGTTCAGGCTGCATGGGCAGAGGCTTTTGACTCATATCCATGCAACAAGGATGCTTCAAAGATTGTTTACGGAGATGAAACTCCTGTTATCTACACAATTAAGAACTTTGCTCTCAACACAGTTCCTGGAACAGACATGAACTATGCTTCTTATGTTGGAGCTCATTCAACAGAGTGGACAAACATTCTTACCAACCTCGGTTTCTATTGGGCAGATGCTTCTAAGGCACCGGCAGAGCCAGATTGGAACAATCTTGATTGGTCAACACTTACACAGAAGAAGTAATTCCAATCACTGATTAATTTTAACTGATACAACTTCCGCCGGAGCAACCCTCCGGCGAAGTTTTAAACAAAAGACAAAAATGATAAATCTTGAAAATATTGTTGTAAAATTTGATAAATTCACAGCCCTCAAAAACATTAATGTTCACGTAAATGAGGGAGAATTCTTTACCTTTCTCGGCCCTTCCGGCTGTGGAAAGACCACAACACTCAGAACCATTACGGGTTTCATAGAACCTTTTTCAGGAAAGGTTATTATGAAGGGGACAGATATTACACATGTTCCAATTGAGAAAAGAAACATTGGAATAGTGTTTCAGAGCTATGCTCTCTTTCCTACAATGACCGTTTACCAGAATATTGCTTTCGGTCTGAAGATTCAAAAACTCAAGAAAGATGAAATAGATGCCAAGGTAAGGGATATTGCCCGAAGGGTGGATCTGAGTGATGAGCAGCTTGAGAAGGCCGTTTCCCAGCTCTCAGGTGGCCAGCAGCAGCGTGTTGCCATAGCCAGAGCCCTTGTCACAAACCCAAGCATTATCTGTCTTGACGAGCCGCTTTCAAACCTAGATGCAAAGCTCAGAGTTCAGCTTAGAAACGAGCTTAAGAAGATGCAGAAGGACTTTGGAATTACGTCCATCTACGTAACCCATGACCAGGAAGAAGCTCTTACCCTTTCTGACCGAATTGCTGTTTTCAATAAGGGAATTATTGAGCAGATTGGAACTCCAAACGAGATTTACAACCACTCAAAAACAGAGTTTGTCTGTAACTTCATTGGAGATATAAACAGACTTTCTGATGCTCTTGTAGATGAACTTATCAAGGAGGGAGAGAAACTTGACCCATCTTGGCACCACTACATCAGACTTGAAAGAGTTCATGTAAATTCAACCCAAGAAGGAGCCCACTGCTTTGACGGTGTAGTTGAAAGTATGGAGTACTATGGCTTGTACATAAAGTACACAATCAAGCTTAAGGAACAGACTTTCAAGGTCATGGAAAGAAATGACGGTTCAGCTCCATACAGTGTGGGAGACAATGTAAAGCTTAGTTTACACACTAAGGATTTCATGAGCTACGCTCCCAGTGAAGGAGTAGAAAATGAATAAACCACTGACGCAAAAGGGCTTTGATTCAAAGAACCTGCTGCTCATTCTCGGAGGACTCTTCTTTGCGTACCTGTTCTTCGGATTCATGCTTCTTCCATGTATGAATACGCTGACAAGTATATTTAAAGTAAAGAATCCGGACGGAACAGCAGACCCGCTTGCAGTTATCAGGTTCTTCCTTGCAGGAAACATGAAGAGTTTTGTATGGAACTCCCTGAAGCTTGCAATTGCCCTGATTGTAACCGTAAACATTGTAGGTGTCTCAATAGTTCTTCTTACCGAGTACTTTGACATAAAGGGAGCCAGGATCCTTAGAATGGGGTACATGACTACCCTCATCTACTCCGGAGTTGCTCTTGTTACAGGTTACATGTTCCTCTATGACACGGACGGAATTATAACAACACTGTTGAGAAATTCTTTTCCAAACATGAACCCTAACTGGTTCTCAGGCTTCAACGCTGTTCTGTTCACCATGACATTTGCATGTACCAGCAACCACATGCTGTTCTTGAGAAATGCCATCCGTGGAATAGACTACAACACAGTAGAAGCTGCTAGAAACATGGGAGCAAACCCCTTTAAGGTTCTTTGGAAGGTTGTTTTCCCAACTCTCATTCCTACCATGTTCTCTCTCACCGTTATGACCTTCATAACCGGTTTGTGTGCTATGAGTGCACCAACTCTGTTAGGCTATGATTCAATCAACCCTGAGATAGTCAGACTTGCTGGCTCTTCAATTGCTGATGAATCCTTCCCGCAGGCCAGAGCCGCCCTGCTCTCAATCATACTTGCCTGTTTTACAATCATTCTTTTGACTGTACTCTCTTCTTACGAGAGAAAGGGCCACTACCTTTCAGTTTCAAAGACAAAGGCAAAGCTGCAGAAGCAGAAGATTACAAATCCGGTAGCAAATGTAATAGCCCATATTTACGCCTATATTCTGTTTATCATCTATATGACGCCGGTTGTTATGATCATTATCTTCTCCTTCCAGACCTATAGTGCTATCAGGCTAAAGACAATTAACTTCAGTAACTGGACTCTGATTAACTACATAGGAAAGCAGGACTACTCCTACCTGACCACTCGTGGGACCTACAGAACAATTGAAGGCTCTATCTCGGGCGTTTTCTCAAATGCAGACACCCTTGGTGGTATAAGACTGAGTATAATCATGAGTGCAGTTGCCGCTGTGTTTGCAGCAGTAATTGTTGTAGTTGCATGTAGTTACATTTTCAAGAACAAGAAAAAAGGAATAGTTTTGGAGTACAGCCTGCTCTTCCCGTGGCTGCTTCCGACCATCCTTATCTGTTACTCATACAGAATCTACTTCAACAGTAACGAAGTTTGGTATGTGTTCGGAAACAACCTCTACTACGGGCCGAATGTAAGGTTCCTGATTATCATGGCTTACACGGTGACGAAACTACCATTCAGTCTACGTATGATTAAGGCGGCCTTCTACGCAATTGATGAAGAGCTGGAAGACGCGGCCAAGAACCTGGGAGCCTCGCCGATAGTGACGTTCCTACGGGTCAAGCTACCTATTATCATGCCGAGCGTCCTTGCCGTAGTTGCTTTGAACTTCAATGCTCTGTTTACCGAGTACGACATGTCCGCAACCTTTGCTTCCACATACGGAACCTCTTACGCCATGGTCATACAGGCCATGACCAGAGAAGAAGGCCTGTACGGGTACAATGTCAACGCCTCTGGCCGCCGCTGTGCCTCTACTGTCTTTATCATGATTGTCAGTGGAATAGTTCTCTACCTTGTCTACGGCGTCGGAGCAAGGGATCTCGGAGAGCGCCTTGAAGCCAAACGCAAACGGCGTGAACGCTGGTACAAACTGACGCACAGGAAAGAGAAGTTACAAGTATAAATCATTGTATTCAGTACACTGCCCCTTGTTGGAATTCCTTCAAGGGGATTTTCTTTTTTATAAAAAAAACTCAGTACATCAGTTAAAAACAATACATTGAGATAAATTGCATTCTCAACCATCAGTTCAAGACGTAGCCAAGTTGAATATACTGGTCATAGTATTCATCAAAGAGGCCACAGCACGCATCCATTCCGAGGTTCGCACTGAAAGCCTTCTGCAAGACAATCTCCCACGAGCCGTATTTTGCAAACAACTCATCAGGAGTAGGACCATCCTCATGTCCGTACTTAGCCAGATTGCTCTTTTTAACGTTCTCAAGACCCTTTGAATCCGCACTGTATGCAGCAAGGCGAAGACGGTTTCTCTCCAGTGACAAAACTCTGGCAATCTCCTCCACTGTGAAACCCCCATCTACCATCCTGTCAAGAATTTCTGTCATGGACTGAAGAGACTCATGATAGGCCTTTCTCTCTTCTCTTGCCTGAGAAACAAACTCAGGGTCCTCCCAGTCATACTGAGCATAGAGACCCAGTCTCGTTGACTCCGGATTTGGAGAAAAGCCGTAGACGGCATTCGGATTAACAATTATATCTTCCATGGCCTCCGCATTAAGACGCGGATCATGAACATATACAAATGCTCCCTGACTTGATTCTTCTGTTGTGCCTGTGGAAACGCAGGCACACAGGCTGAGCATAATAAACAGTGTCAGTGTTATACGAGTAAATAGTTTTTTCATGATAAACTCCAGTACTATGTACTTATTTTGTCCTTGAATAGGAAACTATGTATTTTAAGTTCTGTTCATGTGGAAAACCGGGGTCAGAATGGGTGAACACTCCATCTTCTCCGCTTTCCTTCATGGTCAAATCAAAGTGAGAAAGAAAAATTCCCATATCCAACTTCTGAATATCTCCAATTGGACTGTCATTCAGGGTTTTCAACTCATAGAAATGTACAGTGTCTCCAACTACCACTGCTCTCCATGGCTGTTTGTTTACCGCAGAAGGTGCCCACCTGGCCATTTCCAGTGCCATGGAAAACACTCCTGCGTTTTCCTTCTTCAAGCCTCTGCCAAAGGAACCTTCAAAGAAAAGGGTTTCAAAAGGCAGTCTGTCGTCTGCCTTCAGACCTTTTCTCATAATGGTTTCCCTCAAGGACTTCTTCAATGCAGGATAGCCTATAGGTGAAGCAACCGGCATGACCTCCTTGCCCTTGAGATCCATGGCCTTTTCAAATTCAGGGCGATTAATGGAAGCTGCAAGAATCACAGTCCCCAGCCCTAGCGATTGCGCATACAGGCAGGCTTTTTCAAAACTGTAACCGTAACCTATCTCATAGTTTTCACAGCCTTCAACCTTGGCTGCCAGGTATAGTTGAGACCCCAGAACAACCGGGCTGGAGAGGTTGAACTCATCAGCACCAAGCAATCTGAATTCTACAGGAATATTGAAAGGATTTGAGACAGTTTTTATAAACGCATCCAGAGCTTTCAGGTCCGGTTCCTTAACAGGTTTTCCGTCAAAAGTCCTAACACTTCTTCTGGCTTTGATCATATCTGTAAATGAGAACTGCATGCATTCCTCCATCCGTAGTTGTATGAGAAAGAGCTTAGTTTTTCAAGTGCAAGTTCAATAATATTCCTGAACACGTAACTTTCAAAAATGCCCTCTTCATGGTATTCTCATCTTATGTCAAAACTCTATTTTAAATACGGAGCCATGGGCTCAAGTAAGAGTGCACAGGCACTGATTACTAAATTCAACTACGAAGAACGTGGTATGAAGGTCTGGCTGATCAAGCCGGCTACAGATACTAGGGACGGGGAGACTACTCTCAGCTCCAGAATTGGCCTTACCGCCACAGCCTCAGTTATCTCTGCTGAAGATGATATTTATGCTCTTTTTACCTCAAAGCATTCAGAAGTAGATGTAATTATTTCTGATGAAGCTCAGTTCTTCACACCTCTTCAGATAGAGCAGATGAGAGCTATTGTAGATGATTTTGACATACCAGTACTGAACTTTGGACTGAGAACAGATTTCAGAACCCAAGCCTTCCCTGGCTCTCTTAGACTTCTGGAGCTGGCTGATTCAATTACAGAGATAAAAACTATCTGCTCCTGTGGCAGAAAGGCTACTGTTAATGCCAGAGTAATAGATGGCAGAGTAGTAACTGAAGGACCTCAGGTCTACCTTGGTGGAAATGATTCCTATGTGGCCATGTGCCACAGTTGCTGGAAAAAGCAGATAGAGAAGAATTAAACTTCAGCTACACACTCAATCTCGCACAAAGCTCCCTTTGGAAGGTCTTTTACAGCAAAACAGCTTCTGGCCGGTTTTGAAACAAAGTACTTTGCATACACTTCATTAAAAGAAGCAAAATCAGCTATCTCTGCCAAAAAGCAAGTTGTCTTTATAACCTTCTCAAAACCAGAGCCAGCTGCTTCTAAGACAGCCCCTACATTTTTACAGCTCTGCTCTGCCTGCTCTTTTATTTCCTTAGCCATCTCTCCAGTTTCAGGATTTACAGGAAGCTGACCTGAAGTAAAGACAAAAGAAGAAGTGATTATAGCCTGAGAATAAGGACCAATAGCCTTTGGAGCATTTTTACTTTCAACTGTATTCATTTAAAGCCTCCATAGTATTTGAAAAAGGCGACACCGTTAGATGCCGCCTGAAATTGTATTAAGAACCAATTAGTTATTGATTTCAAGGTTTATATCACTGAAGGTGACTGAGCAGTTACGCACTACATAGAAACCAGCGTAGATATAATCTGAATCAATTCCTGTTAGAGCATAGTCAAACCCGGCAGAGACACTCTCTTCACCAAAGCTTAGAGTGTAGCCATCTGTTGAAGCTACTATCTTCAGTTCCGCTTCTGCACCAGAGCTGAGGTCCACTGCATTTGACGGAGCTGAGCCAACAAGAGCGCCACTCTTTCTTCCAAAGTTCACTATATTTCCCTGGTTGCGCACCCCGGCTGCTACATAGTCGCCCATGGTTGTTGCTACATACTGATCTATATACAGATCATCACGGACCATCAGACCAAAGGAAACCTGGTTGTTGGCAGTAAAGTTCTCAATCTTAGCCTTTGCGGTAAGAGTAAAGGTTGTTCCAACTGGAAGCTTTACATAGTAGAGCATAAGACCATCACTACCGCTGGCAATCTTACCACTGTTATTTGCAACGGTAAGAGTAATCTGCTCGCCATCTACTACTGCGTTAAAGTTGTTGCTGTTTATCTTGTTTGCTCCACCTACATCTCCGAATACAGTTCCGTTCCAGACTGTGCCAGAAGCATCTGTAAAGACCGGCCACTGGACAGAAGAAATCTGCTCATCAGTCGGAGTACTGTAATCAACTACCTGATAGTCAGGGTTGATGGAAGCAGCAAAGTTTTCTTCAAATGTTGGCTTACTCTTCTCAAGTGCGTACTTAGCAAAGCTGGGAGCTGTATCCTTTGCAAGTACAGAGATAAGGTAAGCATTCATCTTTGCACCAAAGACGTTTGTATGAGTCTGATCCAGTCCTGTAGCAATAAGAGCACTCTTGTCTTCGTTGTACTTTGCGCCAGTGTAGGAGTGAAGAGCCTTAGCTGCTTCTCCAAGTTCAACATTTTCCTTGATTGTGGCTTCTGTAAGATCAATCATCTCAACAGTCAGACCCATTTCTTGAAGCTGTTTAACCATATCCCTGATAGCCTGGGCATAGTCGCCGCCTTCATAAACGGTCTCACCAATGGTCACATCAGCAGTCTTGTGGCCACTTGCACTCTCGTAGCTAAGTAGGGTGTTTTCGCCTGTAAGACGGGCAATCGGAGTTACAACAACCGGTGTTACACCTCTCTCAAGAGCCGGAAGAATATAGTTCTCATAAAGGCTGTTGGCAAAACTGCCTTCACTCCTGTAGTCTCCGTTCGGATTAGTGTATCTGGCCTCTTCAGTCTTTTCGTCATTATGACCAAAGCCGATTACTAGGAATTTCTCCGCCTCTGAATCACCAAGAGCCGGTACCGAAGCCGAGCCATCAAGAAGGACAGAGTAGTCGTCCATGCCGGTGTAGTCCTTGCTAGAAGCTCCAGAGTGAGCAAGATTGTAGACTGTAGCATTGAAATAAGAAGAAATCTCCTCACCGTAACCTTCTCTCGGGAGGAAGTACCTGTCATTAAAGGAAGAGACTGTTGAATCTCCTACAACCCAAACAGTTGCCTCCTGCTGTCCCCATGCAAATCCACCTGCACCTGTTGCATGATCCTCTCTGGCTTGGCTATTAAGTAAAAGCAATCCATGCATATCTATTTTACCATCCGCAGTTCTTTCAGGATCAACTGAAGTATCAAGGCTTTCAAACCATGATTCATCGACTGCATTTCCTGTTATATTCACGCTCTGTTTCTTTTCAGCATCCCACCAATAATCGGAAGAGCCTGTCACAGCGGAAGAACTCTGGTTCTGAAGAGCCAGGTTGTCTTCTGTGTTGTTTCCATCAGCAGATCTGTAACTGATTACTCCACTGGCTTCAAAAGCAGTAGCAGCACTGCTGTTTCCTGTATAAAGAGCCACGTTGTAGCTACCGTTGTTGTAGGAGGTGCAGTCGTAAACCTTAATATCCGGGCAGGAGTTAGAATCTATTCCCTTTGCCTTGTTTTCATAGGCAATAGAATTCATAATCACATGAGAACCGGATATGCTTGAGCCGCCCATCTTAAATCCGTTACCATTGCCGGCTTCCATGAGAGATGAAGGGCCAAAACTGAGGTTTCCGTTTTCATCACAGTAGACATCTGCAAACTCAAAGCTCTTAGCTGTGCTGCCCTCCTTAACCCTGAGGTAACCATTTCTGTAAGTCAGGCAGTTCTTGATTGTTACGCTTCCGATTGTTCCAGTAGAAACCTTAGCAAAGAGGTCCCAACCATCATCAGCGTTGTAGGCAGAGATACAGCCATCAAATACATTTCCCTCTCCTGTGGTAAGTTTTGCACAGAAGCCGTCTGCATCTTCCAGAGCCTTATCAGCATTGTTCATGGAAGTGCAGTTCTTAATAGTGTTGTATGAAGGCCAGAACTCCTTGGTATCCTTAGAATCTCCGGAGACAGTGAGACCTGAATTTCCGTTGTTAAAGAAGTTGACTCTATCAAGAGTACAGAAACTACCGGCAAGCTGCATGCCATGTGAGCCGTCTGCAGTATTTGTAATATTTATATTCGTAAACTCCCAGTAGTTGCCCCAGATCTTTATT
>CAJOOY010000006.1 GCA_905236385.1 uncultured Spirochaetia bacterium | reverse complement strand
TATGGCTACGAATTTACAAGGCTCCTCCCACCGCCCAAGGGCAGTGGGTTTCCGCCTACAACAACAGAAAGGATTTTATTTATGAATAATTAAAAACAAGACCCCGTTTTGTGAATTGAATTGACAGGGTCTTGTTTGTTTTGTTGCCTTAACGGTCTTCTCTGAAGTAATTCAGACCAAGATTTGCAGGCGGTTGCTTTTCCTTGTTGTTTCTCATACTTGCTATGATCAGAACAATAATTGTTACAACGTATGGCAGAATCTTGTAGAGCTCAGTCGGGAAGAACGGAACTACTATCCAGAGGTACATGATCATCAGGGAACCGAAGAGCATTGAGCCCCAGATGGCGTTCAGCGGTTTCCATGTACAGAAGATAACCAGGGCAACAGCAAGCCAACCAACGCCTGCAATTGAGCCTTCAATCCAAACACAACCGGCTGTTGTCATGGTGTAGACCATACCACCAATGGCTGAGATACCACCGCCAATGATTGTTGCCAGATATCTGTACCTTGTAATATTTATACCTGCAGCATCAGCAGTTACCGGTGACTCTCCAACAGCCCTCAGGTACAGACCCATCTTTGTTTTCGTAAGGAAGAGGTGCATAAGAATAGCAACAACAATTCCAATATAGAAAAAGTGAGGCTGACCGAAGATTATCTTCCCAATAAAAGGAATCTTCTGAAGGAACTCTGGCATGATTTTCAGAGAGAAAGAAGCCTTGAGGTGGTTTGAAACTGAAACATAACCGCCAAGGGTGTTTCTCATGTGCTCACCTGCAAATTTTGCCACACCTGTTCCGAAGGTTGTCATGGCAAGACCGGTAACGTTCTGATTGGCCCTGAGAGTAACTGTTATGAAGCTGAAGAGAAGACCGGCAACAGCACCAGATGCAAAAGCTCCCAAAATAGCAAGAACAATTGCAACAAAACCGCTGGAAGCAGCTTCTCCGACTATGGCCTCATATCTATTGGCAGCAATCAGTCCAAAGATGCCACCCATATACATGATTCCTTCAACACCAAGGTTCATGTTTCCGGACTTTTCAGTAAGTGTTTCACCGAGGGTACCGAACATAAGGGCTGTAGCATAGGTTCCAGCTGCAGCAATAAGAGCAAACAAACTTGTCATTCTGATACCTCCTTAGATTCTTTACTTCTGAAAATAAGCTTGTAGTTGATAAAGAACTCACAACTGAGCATGCAGAAGAGAAGAATACCTGAAACAATTTCCGCTACAGATGCAGGAACTCCAAGTCTCTGGTTGAGTGTACTTGAACCTTTGGAGATGATAGCCAAAAGAAGAGAAATGGCAATCATGACGTAGGAGTTCAGGTGGCTGAGCCAAGAAACTGTAATAGCTGTAAATCCAACTCCTGCAGCAACGCCCTTAGTAAGGGTGTGGTTTGCACCAGAGATGACTACGAAGCCAACTATACCGGCAATAGCACCGGAGAGGAACATGGTTCTCATCATAATCTTACCAACGTTCATACCTGCGTAGCGGGCTGTATTCTCAGAGTCGCCAATAACAGCAACTTCATACCCGTGCTTTGTCTTTGTCATATAGATGTGCATGAATACAACTATTACAAGAACAATTATCCAACCTGCATGGACACCAAAAACCTTTGGGAGGAATGTCTTTGCATCGAAGGTGTCAATAATCTGTGTTCCAGGTCTTCCTTCCCACGGACCACCCTGAAGCCAGGCCGCTATTCCTATGGCTATGTAGTTCATCATAAGAGTGAACAAGGTCTCGTTTGTGTTGTACTTAGCTTTGAAGAAGCCAGGAATTAGACCCCAAAGACCTCCAAAGAGGGCAGCAATTATTAGCATAAGAGGAAGAGAAACAGCACTGGGTAGGCTCTTGCCAAAGTAGAAAGCTATGGCAGAAGCGCCGATTGCACCAGCAGTAAGCTGACCTTCGGCTCCTATGTTCCAGAATCTCATCTTAAAACACGGGGCAATTGCAAGAGCACAACCAAGAAGGGGAATAGCAATCTTGATTGTCTGCTGTAGATAAATACTCTTACCAAGGGAGCCCTGAACAATTACACCATAGGCAGAGACTGGGTTTACTCCAACTAGCATGATTGGAATACTACCGATAATCAGGGCAATCAAAATGGAGAGAGCTCTTATTCCCCATGCTTTAGCCGGACTAGTTAATTCTCTTTTTGCCAGACGGACAAAAGGTGTTTTCTTAGTGGTTTCAGCCATCAGTTTTCCTCCTTTGATCCACCGACTGTTGTCATCAGAAGACCTATTTCTTCTTTTGTGGTATTTCTGGCATCTACAATTCCTGAAACCTTACCTGCACAGAGAACAAGGATTCTGTCGCACAGCTCAAGAAGAACATCCAACTCTTCACCTACGTAGAGAACTGCTGAACCGCTCATCTTCTGTTCTGTGAGAAGGTTGTAAATAGCATAGGAAGTGTTGATATCAAGACCACGGACAGCATAAGCAGTAAGAAGAACAGGAGGGCGGGATGCTATCTCACGACCTACAAGAACCTTCTGGATGTTTCCACCAGACATTCTTCTGACTGGGAATTCCGTGGATGGGGTAACAACTTCCAGATTATCCCAGACCTTTCTTGCCAGGTCTTCAGGATTCCTTCTGTTGAAGAAGATTCCCTTTCCGTTTCTCCAGGAACGAAGCATCATGTTATTTGTCATTCCCATAGAACCAACTAGGCCCATTCCAAGGCGGTCTTCAGGAACAAAGCCCATGCCTACACCGACCTGTCTGATCTGTAGAGGTGTCTTTCCGACAAGTTCTACCTGAGTTCCTTGGTTGTTGATAAACCTAATAGAACCGGAAGAGACAGGGTAGAGACCGGAGATTGATTCAAGAAGCTCCTTCTGTCCGGAGCCTGCAATTCCTGCAACTCCCAGGATTTCTCCTGATTTTGCAGTAAAAGTTACGTTATCCAGTCTCTTGATTCCTTCACGGTCAGTAACGGTCAGGCCTTCAACTACAAGTTTATCTTCAGGTTTTTCATATTTAGGTCTGTCAATATTCAGTGTAACTGAACGGCCGACCATCATATCTGTCAGTTGCTGCTGGTTTGTCTCTTTTGTGTTGACGGTTGCTATGTACTTACCTTTACGTAGGATAGCAACCTTGTCAGAGACTGAAAGAACCTCTGCAAGCTTGTGGGTAATCAGAACAATAGCCTTTCCATCAGCCTTCATGTTTCTCAGAACTGCAAACAGTTTGTCTGTTTCCTGAGGGGTAAGAACAGCAGTTGGTTCATCCAGAATAAGAATCTCTGCTCCTCTATAAAGAACCTTAACTATCTCAATTGTCTGTTTCTGAGAAACCGACATGTCGTAGATTTTCTTTCTGGGGTCAACATGGAAGCCGTATCTTTCACAGATTGACTTGACCTTATCATTGACAGCGGCTATATCAAGTTTCTCATCCAGACCCAGAACAATATTCTGAGCAGCAGTGAAAACATCTACCAGATGATAGTGCTGATGAATCATTCCAATTCCGTATTTGTAAGCATCATGTGGGGAACGGATGAAGATTTCTTCACCCTCAGCATAGATGCTACCCGAGTCCGGCTGATAAATGCCGGAGAGCATGTTCATCAGGGTTGTTTTTCCGGAACCGTTCTCTCCCAAAAGACATAGAATCTCTCCGCGGTTAATCTGAAGATTGATTCCATCATTGGCAACAACGGGACCGAAGGTTTTCCTGATGTTCTTCAGTTCAATTGCGCATTTCTGCACCTGTAAACTCCCTCTCCCACATACGTAGATGTGAGATTTTTAATGCTTTGGAATATTTTAACATGCCATTATTTGTGCGTGCAACATAAAGCTTAATTCTTTCATTTGAATGGTTGTTCAGGTGTATAAAAAGAAACGGCTGCAACAAGTGTTGTCACAGCCGTCATTTAACAACTTAAAACTAATTATTTGATTAGAGTAATTGTGGAGAAAAGAGAAGCTAGAGTGTTTGCAACTGTGGACATACTCTTAATAAAAATGTCCAAAGCAACACCGACTACATCTTTACGGGTATCTCCAATTGTGTCTCCGGTAACAGCTGCCTTGTGGGCAGGAGAACCTTTTCCTGAGCCTTCTAACATGCCCTGTTCAATGTATTTCTTGGCATTGTCAAAAGCGCCACCGGAGTTGCCCATGAAGATGGCTCTTGGAATAGCAACAATGGTTGCTCCAACAAGAAGACCACCATCAAATTCAACTCCGAAGAGGAAGCCACCGATTACAGGAATAACCAAAGCCAGAACTGAAGGGAAGAGCATCTTTCTTAGAGCTTCTTCGGTAGCTGTTCTGATCATGGCGTTATAATCAGGTTTAACTGTGCCTTCAAGAACACCAGGGATTGAGAGAAGATTGTCTCCGTAGTCAGCCATCTTCTTAGCTGAATCAATTGTGTTATCAGTAAGTACAGCTGAGAAGTATTCAACAAGAGCTCCTCCGAGGATACCGCCTGCAACAACTACAAAACTGGCAAAGTTCAAAACCGGCTCTGCAGCTGAGTAGTTACCAATATAGGCAATAATCAAAGAAACGGTTGCAAATGCAGCTGAACCAATAGCAAAACCCTTACCAATAGCGGCAGTTGTGTTTCCAACAGCATCAAGCTTGTCAGTAATCACTCTGACCTCTGCATCAAGGTGGCAGGCTTCTGCAAGACCACCAGCGTTATCAGCAATAGGTCCGAAGGCATCTATTGAAACAGTGGTAGCTACAAATGAAAGCATTCCAAGTGAAGAAATTGCAATTCCATATGTTCCACAGATCTTACCTGAGATAAACAGTGAAAGAGAAATAAAGAGGACTGGAAGCAAGACAGATCTTGAACCAATTGCGTCTCCCTTTGTTACAACAAAGGCTTCTCCTTCTGAGGCAATGGAAGCAAGCTCTCTTGTGCACTTGAAATCTGTACTGGTGTAGTACTCGGTAATCATACCAATAGCAACACCGCTAAGAATTCCCAAGATAGCTGAAAGCCACGGTGAAAGGTAGCCGGCTTTGAAGAAGGCTGGAAGAGATGTGTTCTTGAAAACTGAACATGAGAAGAAGGCAATTACTGTGGTCAAGATGGCTGAAGTATAGGTAGCCAGATCTAGCTCCTTGGCCGGGTTGTCACCCATCTTTCTTATCTGGGCTATGAAGAGGCCAATTATACAGCTGATAAGGCCGCCGGCAGCGAGCATGACCGGGTAGATCCTTGCTTCCTGGAAGACTGATGAAGAAATATCCCCTTTTGAGAATAGGGTATTTGCAATCAAAATGCCTGCAGCCATGGTAGCTACAAAGGACTCTAAGAGGTCTGAGCAGTTACCCGCAATATCATTAACGTTGTCTCCGATAAAGTCTGCAATTACGTTAGGAACACGGCTGTCATCTTCGGGCAGGTCATGACGAAGCTTAGCAAGAATATCTGAAGAAATATCTGCAGCCTTTGTGTAGTTTCCTCCCGCTACACGGTTGAACATGGCCACAAGAGAACAACCGAGAGAATAGGTTGTAATTCTCATAGTTGTAGGATTGCACTTCATAGAAAGAAGGAACCCTGAGCTCAGCTCTTTGCTGTCAAAACCCCAAAGTACATAGATAACCAGTAGACCCAGCATACCAAAAGCCTGAACACTCAAGCCTGAGATAGAGCCACCACAGAGAGCTGTTTTGACTGTCTCTCCAATAGAAAGGGTTTCTCTAGCCTTGTCTGAAGTTCTGACATTTGCATAGGTAGCGGACCTCATGCCCAGGATACAGGCCATAGAGCTCATCAAAGAGCCTATGATCAGTGTAATTCCAGCTGTCTTCTCTATAAAAAGAGTAAAGAGAAGGGCCACAATAGCAACCACCGGAATTATAGTCTTGTACTCGGTAATCATAAAAGATGAGGCACCGCTTCTAATAATTGCAGCCATTTCAATCATATCTTCGGTTCCTTCAGGAAGCTTCTTAATCTTTCTGAAGTTGAAATAGACATAACAGAGAGCAATAATTATTGCGCATAAAACAACATACCAGACATAATTAGTCATTTTCATAACTCCTTCATTACTTCTTTTCCGTGCTTACAAAGGGGGCATTCAAAGTCATCTGGAAGCTCTTTACCTTCGTATACGTATCCACAAATCTGGCAAACCCACCCAGTCTTCTTTTCTGTAGTAATAGGTTGAGGCTTAATGTGGGAGAGGTAGTAAGAGTAAGTGCATGGCTTTTCACCTGAAAGCTTAACTGCCTCAGTTACATCTGCAATATACAAATAGTGACTTCCAAGATCCACTGTCTGCTTTACGTTGGCACTGATCATGGTGCAAGCTTCAGTTAGGTAGAGCAGGCCGTTGGAAGCTCTCTGAACCTTGTCAAAGCCGTCAAACTTATCAGTGTCTCTTCCTGAAGCAAAACCAAAGCGTTTGAAGACTGAGAAGTCAGTTTTTTCAGTAAGAATGCTTACATTGAACTTACCTGTGCTCTGGATGGCTTTGTTTGAATAATTCTTTTTATTAACAGCAATTGTAACTGTAAGTGGGTCGTCGGCAACCTGAGTGAGGGTATTTATTATGCAGCCGTTGTCCTTTTCTTCTTTTGTTGTGAGAACAAAGAGGCCATAGCTAATATTAAAGAGGGCTGTCTTATCTATTCCTTTCTTCTCTTCTGCCTTAACAGGGGCTACTGTTTCAGAAATGAAGTCTTGAGCAATAGCTGAAGCAATTCTCTCTATTTCTTCAACATTGTTTTCCTTCACTGAAGACTTGAGGGAGGCCTTTTCTTCAATAAACTTTGTGCCTTTAAGTGTGCTGAATATCTCCTTCATCTTGTTGCCGCTTGTGGCAGCCCAAGAGCCGTTCTCAATAAAGGCAACGGTCCTGTTCTGGAGGTTGTGAGCCTGAATATCCAAAAGGGCTTCTTCCATGTTGATGAAAATGCCGGCATTGTAAGTGGTGGATGCAAAGACAAGGTGGCTGCATCTGAAGGCTTCAGAAACTATTACTGAGGAGTGAACAGTAGATACATCATAGGTGACTATGTTCTTAATTCCCTTATCAGCAAGCTTTGCAGCAAGAATGTTTGCTGCGTTCTCTGTGTCTCCATAAACAGAAGCATAGGCAATCATCACAGCCTTATCTTCCGGGGTGTAGGTTGCCCACTTTACATACTTGTCAATGATGTAAGGGATGTTCTTTCTCCAGATTGGACCGTGGAGAGGACAGATCATAGAAATTTCCAGTCCAGAAGCCTTGTTAAGAAGGGCAGAAACCTGGATGCCGTACTTTCCAACTATATTTGTGTAGTATCTTCTTGCATCGTCCAGGAATCTGTTCTCAAAATCACATTCATCAGCAAAGATGTTTCCAGAAAGGGCACCAAAGGTTCCAAATGCATCTGCAGAGTAAAGAGTTTTAGTACTAATGTCATAGGTGACCATTACTTCCGGCCAGTGAACCATTGGAGCCATGACAAAGGTCAGTTCGTGTTTACCAGTCTTAAGTACATCGCCCTCCTTAACCAGGTGGGTCATCTCTTCAGCGCTAAAGGTAAAGAACTGCTTTATCATGGTCAGAGCCTTTGCGTTGGTAACAATAGTTACCTCAGGGTGCCTAAGAATAAGCTCAGCAAGAGTGGCTGCGTGGTCGGGCTCCATGTGGTTAACAATCACATAATCAAGCTTTCTTCCACCAAGAACGTGTTCAATGTTCTCAAAGAAGACCTGACTTACAGCTCTGTCTACTGTGTCCAGAAGGACTGTCTTCTCATCAAGAAGTACGTAAGAGTTGTAAGAAACGCCTCTAGGAATTGGGTAAACGCTCTCAAACAGAGCCAGACGTCTGTCGCTTGAGCCTACATAGAACAAATCTTCTGTAATTTTCTGTGTGCAATGCATTTTTTCCTCACAAAATCTTATTTATCAGTTTATTTTTGATTTCTTCGTAAATTTCTTCTCTGGAAAGGGAGCCGTCTATTCTGATTAGTGTGCAGCCTTCAGGAAGGGTTTTAAAACATTTTTCATAGCCTTCTTTGACTTTTACCTGATACTCATATTTTTCATAGATTTCCTTCTCCTGACCGCGTGAATCAATTCTCTTAATGCAGTCATCTACTGGAGTGTCTATGTAGATAACGTATTCAGGGTAGGGAAAAGAGCTGTTTATAAGCATGACAGTGTCAAAATCAAAGCCAATACTCTGGTAGGCTAGGGAAGAAAAGAAGTACCTGTCTGAAACTACTATCTTTCCCTCGTTTATGTTTTTGATAATTCCGTTTTCAGGATTGTAAAGATGGTTGTCCCTGTCTGCTGAGAAGAGCCTGGCAACAGTGGACTGAGGAACGGAGAATTCTCCAGAAAGAACTCTTCTTATGATTCTGCCTGTTTCAGAAGCTGTTGGTTCAGCAGTAATCATGTACGCTTTTCCTGTTTCTGAAAGTCCTTTATCAATTTTTTTCAGCTGAGTGGTGGTGCCTGCTCCATCAAGCCCCTCAAGGACCCAGAAATTTTTAAGAATCTTTGTCACGTTTCCTCCGTTATGCGGTTTTTATAATAATGAATAAAGGACAATTAGTCGATTGTTTGTAAAAGCCAATATTTGGTAGAATGAACAATGTTGAAAATACAAGAATGAAGACGCGAAGAACATTTGCTTCCATAATGATTACTGCCTCAGTGATAGTGGCCATTTTTATATGTGCCTTACTGTTCTCCAGTCGCACTCTTGTTCAAGATGCAATAGTTTCTTACCTTCAAAGTTCAACCCTTACTGATAACAATATTACAGTCTCTTTTGACAGCATGGACAGAGGTTTTTTCTACAGAATCCACCTCAACCATGTTTCAGTTAAGTACAAAGATGAGTATTTTCTATACTCAGATGCTTCCCAGATTTCTGTTGGCATCTTTGATGCATGGAAGATCTATAAAGGAAAGATGACTAGCTCAGAGATTGAAATAACCTTCAGTGGCCTACAAATTAACGTTACTGATAACCTAAAACCGCTCTTTAGTTCTGATTCTGAGTTAGCGTCTGGAGCAGAGCAGGAAGTTTCTGAGTCTTCTTCAATTGAAAAGATTCCTGGCCTTATGTTTAGGGTCTTGGATGGTAGTATAAGTGTAGACTACAGCGGATACGAGGCTTCCATGCCTTCATTTAAAGGCTATGTTCAGCTTGGTCAGGGCTTTGAATACAAGGCAGTAAACTTCTCTTCGGATGAGGTGAGTGCTTCTCTTCCAGAAGGGGAGGGTGAACATGAAATCTCTCTCTCAGGAGTTAGGTTCGCAGGAACTAATGAGCACACGGGTCTTTACGCTGATAGTTTAAACTCTTCTGTTTACGGAAGTTGTGAGAGGCTTGCTCTTACCATAGACCCAACAGAGAAATCAAGTGTTTTTGATTTAGTCGTGAATGCAAACAACATAGAAACTGGGATTTTTGGCTATAACTCTACTGTATTAAAATTCTCTTCAGCTATCACTTTAGATATAAAGAACATAAGTGGAGATGCTATAGCGTACTACAACGGAATTACTGTTGAAAATGAAGATTTGTTCATCTCTTCTGAAAGCGGGAATCTTACTTTAGCTGGTTACGGCACAGATGAGTTAACTCTTGATTCTTCTTTCTCAGGCTTTGTATTTACTTCAGGAAACTACAATATAAATTCTTCTTCTGTGTCTCTGACAGCTGATTATTTATCTGAAATTGAAAATGTTTTTGTCAGCGTTATATCTGATGGTATTTCTGCAACCTTTACTGAAGAGATAGCAATTCTTTCTTCTATTTCTCTGACAAACCTGTTTGCTGCTGTTTCCTACACTGATAAAGGCTTAGTCTCAATTAACGCTGAGAGCTTAGTTTCTGGCTTTAGTAGTGATAAAGATGTAGGAGACTTCTCTGGAATAGTAAATGGAAATATTTCTTTTAACTACAATGAACTAGCTGGTTTATTAAATAATGAAGAGGCTGTGGCCGAAGACTATCTGCAGGTGATAGATGCTTCAGAAGTGAGAGTAAGAGACTTCAGCGCTGCTTCAATAGGAACAGATAACAACGCTTCTATTAGGCTTACCGATGAAAAGCTACTCTTATTCTCTCTTTCTTCTTCTGAGAGTTTAAATGCAGAAGTGGAACTAAATCTCTTTAAGAATTCAGCTCAGCTAAGACTTGATTTATCTGAATTCTTACCCGAAAAATACAGTTCTCTGTTAGAAAGGTTCTTCCCGTCTGTGCTCAACTTTATGGATGAGAGCACGAGCATAGATGGCTCAGTTTCTACTTCTCTTGTATTTTCTGATGACTTAATAGAGAGCGTACCAACAGGAAGAATCTCTTTAAACGTGGCTTCCCGTCATGCAAAGTTCGGTTCTAGAGATGTAAATTTTGCTGTCTCTCTTGAAGCTGATAATGATGGAGAGAACATAAACGTTTCTTCACTTGCTGTTACAGCTTTTGGCTTGAGACTTTCATTTGCTGGCTCTATAGACTCAGCTAATTTCTATCCTCAGGGTAAATTGATTCTTCAAGATACATCAGATGGACAGGTTCTTGGTGGTTTTGATTTTGATAGGGTTATGGACAATTCTTCTTATAATTACAGAGCCTATGTTAGCCGTTTTGATGATTTGGAAATATTAGGTTCTGCAGTTAAAGATGATGAGACTTCACTTATAAATGCAGATGGAGTGTTAACATCTTTGCACTATACTATGGCCCTGGATATAAGCATTGACCCAGAAGACCTCTTCCTATCAGTTAACGGGGAGTACTTGGATTTCTATCTGGATTACGATGGCGGATCCGAGATTATAGTTAACGGAGCATTCAAAGACTTAAAGCTGTACCTTTCAGATAGCATTTCTGTTTTTGTAAATGCAGATCTTGAGGGCGGTATAGACTTTGTTACCAGAGAGTTTGAGATTAGTACAAAAGAAGTCTATGTTGAGGTTTCAGATATCTTGAATGTAGGTTTTGACATGAGCATAACGGATAAGAGTTTTGTCATGTCAAAGCTGAGAATAGGGCGCAGAAATAAGGCATTTGATTTTGATGGGGCTATTGATTTCTCTTTTGAAAACGTTACTGACTTCTTAGAGTTTGATACCTCTCATTTAACAGGAATTGTAAACCTTTATATTCCAGGAACAGATAACAAGATAGTCTGTTCCATGACAGATAACCGCTATTCAGCAGATGTTAAGCTCTCACTTACAGAAGATATGGATTTTACACTAAACCTTCTGGGCTCACGTGGGGCTGGGTTCTACGCTGGAGCTTCTGTTGGAGATATAGTCTTTGATGCAAGGCTTAAAGATAAGCTTCTTAGACTCTATAACATGAGTGGAAATATAGGGTCTTTCAGCGTAAAAGCCTTTGATATGGTTCTTGATTTTACAGACAGGTCTATCTCTGGTTACACCACAATTGAAAACGTTAAGAACAATGTAGAAGGAATAATCTACCAAGGTGCAACCATAGATATGGAAGCGAGAATTGACTCTCTTGTAATTGGTGCCCTGTCTTTTGCTGGGTTTGATGTTGAGGCTGATTTTAAGTTGGGTATAAGGGACGCATACCTCGGAGATGGTTTTATTATTCCAGATACTGAGATAGACGTATCTTACTCATCTAACCGAATAAATGTCAGCGGAGATATGCTTAGCGGTTACTATGATATAGAGGGTAAGTCATTTGAATGCAATCTTGCTCCAGAATTCTTACTGTCTTTCAATGCTAAAGGCTCCCTTGGAGAGCAGGTTGAGATCTTCATCTCCAACATTTCTGTTCCTGTTGCTATGATGAATCAGTTTATCAACACTCCATTCTCTCATGTTCTGAGTGGAACCTTGAATGGAGAAGTGTTAGTTACAGGACCAGTAAAAGATGTGTCTTTCTACGGCTTGTTAACAGCTCAGAAGATGGAGCTGGATATATTCTACTTCCCGGATCAGGTTTATACTCTAAGTAATTTTAATGTAATAATTTACGACCATGATATATCTGTAGCTCCAACACCGGTTGCCGGTCATAACACCAAAACAGGTCAGTTCTTCAAGGGAACTCTTACTCTGGATATAGGCCTGTCTTCTTTGGCTTTAGAGTCTCTTGAATGTGTAATTGATACACCAGAAGATGAAATGTACTTCTGGTTCCCGTCTATTATAAGGTCAGACAGAGAGTTGTTTGTTGGTGGAGATGTAAAAGGTGAGATTACTCTTTGGGTAAGACAGGGTGTTTTTGGAATAGATCTGGATATATTGGCTAATGATTTTATTGTTGATTTTGAACTGCCTCAAATGCCTGACTGGTTCTATGAGTATACAGTTTATTGCAGCATAAACCTCAACATGAGAACCGGGAGCAACTTTGAGTTCTTCTATCCAACAAGAGATAACTCTTTCATCAACTTCAACCTGTCAGAGAATCAGACTGTAGACCTCTACTATGATTCGGTGGCAAAAAAGATTAACCTTAACGGAGTCCTTGAGTTTAAGAGTGGAAGAATTTCCTACCTTAACAATGACTTTATTATTACCGAAGGTAGTCTTGGACTTACATCTTCAAATGAGAAATACACTAGTGGAGGGCTAGACCTTGATCTAAGTCTAAGAGCCAGATTGAAAGAGTACGTAGATGGACAGAAGTATGAGATCTATCTGATTCTACAAGACGCAGATTTAAGCAATATAACTCCTCGTTTTGAAAGTACACCAACTCTTAGTGAGAATGAGATAGTTAATATTCTTGGTCAGTCAATTATCCCTGCTGATACTACTGAAGTCTCAGCCTCTTCAATTGCTTCGGTAGCGGTTGTGGCCACAGATGCTTTCAGAAACCTGGGCCTTCTTGAGTCAAATGAGAATTTCTCAATAGTTAAGGCTGTTAGAGAGTCTCTAGGCTTAGATGTTTTCAGCATCAGGTCTAATATTCTTGGAAATATTATAGCTCAGGCTCTGCCTGGCGAGAGTTCAAATACAAGGACCCTATCCCTGGTTTCCAGATACCTTGATGGAACCTCGGTTTATGTGGGCAAATATATAAATGATACGTCCTTTGCACGCATGACTATGCTCCTGAAGTCAGCAGGCAAGAATAGTTCCAGTTCAGGTCATTTCCTTACGGAAGACCTTAATTTGGACATGGAATTCAGTTTGGATTGGGAAAATCCAATTGGGAGCTTCAGTGTTTTTACAAGCCCTGAAGAATTGTCGATTTTTAATATTTTAGATACCATAGGATTCAGCTTTACAAAGAGAATTACATTTTAGATGAATCCAATAAGGAGTTCTGGATGAAAAAGAGATTGGTTTTATTCTTTCTTATCTTAATTTTTGCTGTAGGCTCAGTTTTTGCAGCCGATGAAAACTATGATGGGCTTCCTATCAAAGGTTTTGCAGTAACTAGAACCAAAAATGTCTCTCTCGCAGAGATTAATAATGCTTTGTATTCTTATAGAGAACAGCCTTATTCAGCTTATCTACTTAACGAGATGGTTGCTGAGATTAATACTATTGATGGAGTTTCCAGAGTAACCAGTTCCGTTTCTATGATGGAAGATGGAAGTGGGGTTAAGATTTCTATAACCGTTACCGAGTATCCTAAGCTTGAGGCTATAAACTTCAGCGGTTACTCAAAGGTCAAGAAGTCTGATCTGGAAGGCAGTATAGAATCTCTAAAGGTTGGCCAGTTTGTTAACCTTTCAGATAGAACTATTGTGGAAAAGCTCAAGCAGGAAGTTGTAAATCTTTACTACAAAAAGGGTTTTGATACTGTTCCAGTAGATGTAAATGTTACTGAGAACCTTGATAAGGGAACTGTGACTTATGAAATAACAGTTCAGGAAGGGGTTCAGTCAAGAATAGTTGAGATAGCTTTTGAAGGAAATGAAAACGTCTCTTCTGCAGTTCTTATGAAGCAGATTAAGAGTCGCACAAAGGGCCTCTTCTCAACCGGTTATCTGAATGCAAATACAGTAGCTTCTGACTATCAGGCTCTTGGAACATACTATATGACAGTTGGTTATGTAGATGTTCAGATTGCAGAACCTCTGATTGAAGAAGTTGAGTCAAAAGACTCCAGGTACAGAGATGTCAGGCTGACCTTTGTTATTAGTGAAGGTGAGAAGTGGTACTATGGCGGCATGTCATTTACCGGAAACAAAGTCTTCTCTGATGAGGAGATTTCTGCTCTTCTGACAGCAAAAGAAGGCAATGTACTGAATATTGAAGTTATTCAGAACCAGCTATCTGCAATAGCAGGACTTTACTATGATAACGGTTATATCAGAAGTGGAATTGATGCACAGGAGAGCAGGGATGAAGAAAACCATCTTGTTTATTACTCTTTGACAATAACTGAAGGCAACCTGTGTTATATTGAGCAAATCAATATTGAAGGCCTCAAAAAGACCAAGGAATATGTGATGAGAAGAGAGCTTCAGATGAAAGAAGGAGATATCTTCTCTCGTGCCGACCTGATTACAAGTGCTCAGAACCTCTACAATACAGGCCTTCTGGAAGATCTTGACTATAATCTTGTTGTTGGCTCCTCAGAAGACTCAGTTATTCTGACTTTCATTCTTACGGAGGGCAGCCATATTGATCTTCAGTTCGGTGCAACTTTCGGGGCTTCAGTTTCTGGCTTCCCAATTTCAGGCTTCCTCCAGTGGTCAGAAAAGAACTTTATGGGAAAGGCTCAGACCGTAAATGTAAGTACAACTGTTTCTCCGACAACTCAGAAAATCTCTCTTTCATTTGGAGACAACTGGTTGAAGGACCTCAGATGGGCAAATGCTATCAGCCTGAGTTTTGCCAGAGTTCTGTATTCAAACGAACTTCAGCTTGGAATTGGCTCTTCTTTCTATGATGGAAGGGACCTTACAAACTCCTATCCTCTTGGTTACAGCAGCGCTGAAGCCTGGATTCAGTCCAACTACAGCTATCCATCTTCTTCATACCTGATGGATTACACCCTGTATACCATTTCTCTTTCTTACAACACTGGTTATACATTTATTTACAACAGTGGCAGACTGTCGGTTAACGGAGGAACTTCTGTTTCTCTCAACCATGCTAACTATGAGGACTATTTTACTCCTTATGAGAAGCTTATCTACAAGTACGGAAGCTCTGAAGGCGGTCTGTTCAACTCTGGTTGGCAGTTCTCCAACTCTATTTCTGTTGGCGCTTCTTGGGACGGAAGAGACTATGTTACAAATACCACAAAGGGCTATTTGATCAGTGCAAATGCAACATACGCCGGTGGTTTCCTCGGTGGTCTTTCTAACTACATAAAGCTCTCAGCTAGTGCAGCTGGATACCTTAAGCTCTTTGAAGTTGGTAGCGAATATAACAGAAAGAATATTATGTTCAGCGCTTCAACATCAGTAAGTTTCATGCTTCCTCAGTACTACAACAACGCAGAAGATGGAGGAGTAGGCTGGCATGATCCGAAACTCGGAGCTACAAAGTACGAGATGCTCTATATTGATGGCATGACAACTGCCCGAGGCTTCTCTGTTCAGACTGATAAATACTTTATGTGGGACAATATGCTTGAAGTCAGCTACCCACTTGCTGTGAATATTTTGAACGCTGAAGTGTTTACCAGCGCCACCGGTGTTACAAGTTCCTTTGGATTTAAGGACGGAATAGACTGGTACCTGGCTGCAGGAGCAGGAATTAAGCTTAAGATTTCCGGCTTCCCACTTGGACTGTACCTGGTAAAGAACTTTACAGTGTTTGACGGCGAGTTTAAGAGCGTTCAGGGATCACTTCCGGGTGGCACAAGCCTAGTGCTTGCTATCAGTACATCTTTAATTTAAGTGAGAAGGTGGGTTTAGGTGGCAGACACTCCTTTGATGCAACAGTACAGACAGATCAAGCAGGAATACCCTGATAAGATTCTGTTCTTCAGACTCGGAGACTTCTATGAAATGTTTGATGAAGACGCGGTAGAGGTCTCCGCTCTGCTTAACCTTACGCTTACACATAAGGGAGACTCTCCCATGTGTGGCATACCCTACCATGCTGTAAAAAACTACCTGAAAAGACTACTTGATGCAGGAAAGAAAGTAGCCATCTGTGAGCAGATGAGCCTTAGTGACTCTCCAAGGGCTCTGGCTAGGCGTGAAGTTGTAAGAATAGTAACTCCAGCAACTGTTGTTGAAGAAGATTTTCTTACAGACACTGACTCAAGCTACATATTAAGTGTTTTTCAGGGTTACTGTGCCTTCTGTGAGGTCTCTACTGGAGAGTTCAGGCTCCGAACCCTTGGCTCTGAAAACAGAATAGCTTCTCTTAGAGCTATAATTGAGCAGATAAGGCCAAAAGAAATCCTTGTATGTGAAGATGAGTACTTTCTGGATAATGATTTTAAAGAAGCAGTAGACCTCTCTCCTGCCATGATAACAAAACTGGCTCCTTGGTACTTCACACTTAAGAACAGCTACAAGATTCTTTGTGAACAAGCCGGAGTTACTTCTCTTGCTTCTTTTGGCTTAAATGAAAAAGACAAGGTTATAGGACCAGCGGGAGCACTGATCAGGTACATAAGAGAGACTTCTAAAAGTTCAGTTAGCCATATTTCTAACTACACCTTGGATATAGAGAGCTCCTATGTCTCGATAGATGAGTCTTCAAGAAAGAATCTTGAGCTCTTTAGAAACCTGTATGATGGAAGCTCTTCAAACACTCTCTTTGAAACAATTAACCGTTGTAAGACCAACTCTGGTACAAGGCTTTTAAAGAGTTTTCTTAGTTTTCCTCTTCATGATAAAGATTTGATTGAAAACAGACAGAAGTGGGTAAAGTACTTTTATGAAAACAACAGTGAGCTTGAAAGAGTAAGAGGCTTTATTTCAGGTTCCAGAGACCTTAACCGTCTCATGACAAGAATAATTCTGAAAAGGGCAGTACCAAGAGACCTGACCGGAATTAAGCAGTCTATAGGAACCTTCTTCTCAATAGTTTCAGAAGATCCTGCAAGATACTCTGAACTCTTTGAAAGTTCTCTTTTTGATAATTCAAATTTAGAGAAAGCTTACTCTCTAATGGAAGAGATAGATAAGGCTGTCAATGAAGAGTTTCTGGGCCAGTTCAACGCTGGAGAAGTTATTAAAGACGGCTATGATAGTATTCTTGATGAGAAGAGAGGCCTTATGGAGAATGGAAACTCCGTTCTCTCTAAGTATTTAGAAGAAGAGAAGATTCAAAGCGGTCTAACTATACTAAAACTTGGCTACAACAGGGTTTACGGTTACTACCTGGAAATACCGAAAGGTCAGGTCAATAAGGCTCCACAGTACTTCATACGCATACAGACACTGGTAAACGGAGAGAGATTTACTACTGAAAAACTTAAAGAGTATGAAAGAGAGATTAATGAAGCTTCTACTCAGGCTGAAGAGAGGGAGAAAGAGCTATTTAATAATCTAATTGTCTCTTCTGCTTCTCTTTCTTCAACTCTAAATGATATGGGCTCCTTCATAAGCCTTCTGGATGTCTATCAGGGGCTGTCCACCTTAGCCATAGATTCAGATTATGTGTGCCCAACCATAACTGATGAAGATATTCTTGAAATCCGTGGAGGAAGGCACCCTGTTGTAGAAAAGCACCTGGGAGCAGGGAAGTTTGTTTCAAATGACCTTGATATGTCAATCCGCTTCTGCCTTATCACCGGTCCTAATATGGCTGGAAAGTCTACCTATTTAAGACAGAACGCTTTGATTATTCTCCTTTCTCACATAGGAAGCTTTGTTCCTGCAAAGAGTGCTGTAATAGGACTTACTGATAGGATTTTCTGCAGAGTGGGAGCTATGGACAATCTTGCACGAGGAGAGTCTACCTTCCTTGTTGAGATGCAGGAGACTTCCTACATACTGCGTAACTGCACTGAAAGAAGTTTTGTAATAGTAGATGAAGTTGGGCGAGGAACTAGTACCCAAGACGGTATGTCCCTCGCTTATGCCATAATGAAAAACCTTATTTCCAAACGTGCTAAGACATTGTTTGCAACTCACTATCATGAACTGACCATGATGGATACTTCTGGAATCAGGCTCCTTACTCCTGCTGTAGAAGACTCAGGAAAAACTGTTGTTTTCCTTAGAAAGATGATAGAAGGGGCTGCTTCTTCCAGTTACGGCATTCATGTAGCCCGTCTGGCAGGAGTTCCCTATCAGGTTATCAGAGAGGCTCAGAGCTTCCAGAACAGGCATTTTGCAGACTATGGAGTCAATAAACAGGGGAATCTGTTTTCTTCCCAGGAAGATGAGAGTAGTTTTGCAAGTGAGGCTGAGATTCTTCCAGAGAAAGCAATGGAAATAATAAAAGAGATTAAGGAGTGTAATCCTGAAGAGATGACACCCATGCAAGCTCTTATTCTTCTTTCTAAGTTAAAGGAAGAGGCTCAATAATAAGAGAGTTTCTTTTCTCCGTACTCAAATAGTTTTGAAACAACACCGTTCATAATGAAGTAAAAAACTCCAGCTATAAAGATAGGGACAGTTGAAAACTGTCTGGAAGCAGCGTTCTGAGCTGTTCTGAAAAGCTCCATGACTCCTATGGTCTGTGCCAGAGCTGTATCTTTTACAAGTGTAATTACTTCATTTCCAAGGGAAGGGAAAACCATCCTGAATACCTGTGGAAGTTTTACGTAAAAGTATTCTGTACCGGGTTTTATGCCCAGCGTCAGGCAGGCTTCGTGCTGTCCAATAGGAAGTGACTGAAGCCCGCCTCTGAAGATTTCAGCAAAGTAAGCTGCGTAGTTAATTACAAAAGCAATTATACAAGCTGTGAATCTGTTGAAAGATGTTCCGAAAATGTAGTAGGGAGCAAAATACACGAACAGAAGCTGAAGGATAAGAGGGGTGCCTCTCATGATCATGATATAGATATTTATCACACCTGAAACTATCTTGTTCTTTGACATTCTCAAACTACAAACGAGCAGTGAGAGTGGAATAGAAAGAACCAGGGTGTAAAAAAATATCTGCAGTGATACCAGGCTTGCCTTCAGCAGCTGTCCAATGAACTGACCCATATTACTTTCCTATGGTGCTGATGTCAGCACCGAACCACTTGGTAGAAATCTCAGCCATGGTGCCGTCTTCAGCCATGTCAATCATGATAGAAGTAACCTTGTCAGCAAGATCTTTATCAGCAAGTCTGAATCCGACTCCGTACTCTTCTTCAGCAAGGGATTCAGTAAGAATTCTAAAGTCTTTGCCAGATTCCTTGATTGCGTAGTTTGCAACCATCAAATCCATGACTACAGCCTGGCAACCGCCAATCTCAAGGTCCATAAGTGCTGTCAGATTGTCCTTGAACTCTACAACTGAACTGATTATGGATTTGAATTCAGGTGTGTCATCAATAGCCTCTGCTGCAGTAGATCCAGCCTGAACTCCGATCTTTGCTCCTGATAAATCTGAAAGTGAGTTAATAGAAGAAGAGGATTTAACAATTACAACCTGAGCATTCTTCAAATAAGCATCAGTAAAGGCTAGGGCCTGCTTTCTTTCTTCGGTAATGGTAAAGCCATTCCAGATGCAGTCAATCTGCTTGAGTGAAAGCTCCTGTTCCTTTGCATTCCAGTCAATTGGCTGACAGATAAGTTTAACTCCCAGTCTGTTACAGACTTCTCTGGCTACATCAATGTCAAAGCCGACAATCTCATTGTTCTCATCTCTGTAACCCATAGGAGGGAAGGAGTCATCAAGGCCGAGAATAAAGGTTCCCTTATTTTCAATGTAGGCAACGCCGGTAAGGTTTGACTTCTTCTCAGAAGATCCGCCTGCAAATACTGCAAAAGCAGCAAGAATAATCATAATAACAGTAATAATTTTTTTCATAATTTGTTTCTCCATCAAAATTTAAAGATTTTTAAAAGCCGGTTGAAAAATAAAATGCGCCCTCAACGGGCGTGATGGAGGCAATGAAGGACTGAGTTTGAAAGATATGAATTGTTTGTAATTGTCATGTCAGTCCTCCTTAAAGATTTTTCAAATATTAGCCCTAGCTTTGAATAATAGTCAAGATGAAAATGCATAAATATTCAAAAAATGTAAATGCAAAAGCAAAACTAATCCCTCTTCTTCCTGACAAACAAAATAATTCCCGTGGGAAGCTGGAAAAAAGCAGATTCTCTCAAGAATCTGGTGAGAAGCGTTTTTCACACATTCTGGTGGATCTTTTTAAGCCTCTTTTTTCTAGAAAGGGCCACACGAGTAATCTTTTCAGACAAAAACTCTGCCCAAAAGACCCCTGTAAAACATAAACTTTCCAGCTTTTTACAAGGCTTAGGCACTTCGTGGCGTCTATATAGGTATGAATGTTAAATGTTTAATATGTGGGGGCAGTGTGCTGCCAGGTAGGGTTGTTTGCTCTTCTTGTAAGACTTTTCTTGAATACAACTGTTTTGATTCCTATATGGTTAGGTGTAAGGTCTGTTCTTATCCTCTTTTGGACTATGTCTATAGTTGTAAAAGGTGTAAAGAGCTACCGGGGATAAGGATAGTTAGTTTGTTTGATTACAGGAATGCTAAGATCAGGCATATTCTTGAGAGCTATAAATTCAGAGGCATGAAAAAGTATTCGCGCCTGTTTGCCTTTATTCTCTCTGATTATTTGAAGAAGAATGGGTTGTCTGACAGTGTTTTAGTTCCTGTGCCGTGTTCTTCAACTTCTTTTAAAAGGCGTGGCTGGGACCATATGAGAGAGATAGCTGGTGTATTGGAAAGAAGGTATGGATTCAGGGTGTGTGAATTATTGAAGAATAGGGAAGTTTCATCTGAAGAGCAGAAGTTTTTAGGGCTTGAAAGCAGAATAAAGAGCTCTGAGTCTAGGTTTGCTGTCAAGGAGAAGAGTGTTGATTGTGGACAGAGGATAATCATTTTGGATGATATTTGTACCACAGGCATGACCCTTAAATCCTGCTCTACTGTTTTGGAAGAAGCTGGGTACAGGAAAATTATGGCGCTGACAGTATTTGCTGAGTTGTGACTTGTTGACACTATTGTCAGATTCAGGCTATATTTAGCTCAGATAAATTAAACTTAGTTTTAAGGAATCGGGAACCCCGGTTCCTTTTTTGATGACCGAAGATGATAAAAGAAGAAATTAGAGATAGTGAGCTTTATAAAGATCTTGAGCCGGTAGCCACCAGTCTTGGTTTTTGTATAGTGGACGCAGAGGTTTACAAAAAGTCAGATGAGATCAAGGTTAGTCTTGTAATTGCTTCTAAAGAGAAAGATGTGACCATTGATGATTGTGAGACTTTTCACAGAGCAGTAGAGCCGCGTCTTGAGCTCCGTTATGGCAGGGATTTGCTTTCAATGGAGGTCTCAACTGCAGGACTGCAGAGAACATTCAAAGACTTTAACGAGTTTGATGTTTTCTCTGGAAAGACTGTAAGACTGTACAGCAAGGAAAAGGGAAGCTGGGTAGTCGGTGAGAACAGAGGCCTGGTTGATAACAGAATTGAGCTAGGTAATTACAAGGTTGAAGATTCTTCTGAGACAGGAGAGAGTCTGTTTCTTGAGAAAGAAGATATTCAAAAAGCTAAATTGGAATTTGTCTGGGAAACTGCTGAGGATAAGAAGAGAAAGAATCAGATTTCTCAGAAAAAGAATAAAGGAAATAACAGATTAGGAGATTCTGCTGATGTCTGAGTTTAAAGAAGCCATTGAGGCTATGATTAACGAGAAGGGGCTTTCCAAGGAATTGGTGCTTGATATAGTCAGGCAAAGCCTTCTTGCAAGTTTTAAGAACAAGTACAAAACTGATGAAAATGCAGTTGTAACCTTTGCTGATGATCTTTCATCTTTTGAACTGGCTGCAAGACGCACAGTTGTTGATGATGACGATTATTATGCTGATAATTTTGCTGAAATCCCTCTTTCAGAGGCTCTTGAGTTCAATGATGAGGCTGAGGTAGGGGATGAGCTGCTTATTCCTATTGACCCGAAAGATTTCAGCAGCAGTACTGTTCAGACTGGAAAACAGCGTGTTCAGAGCCAGATAAGAGAGATTCAGAAAGATGAGCTTCTTTCAGAGTACAAGGGCAAGGTCGGAGAGATAATCAACGGCTATGTTCAGGCAGTCAAGGAAAACGGAGACATAATGGTTGACCTTGGAAAGACAAGCGGTTATCTGCCTGCAAAGAATCAGAGTCCTAAAGAAGTATACAACAAGGGAGACAGGATCCGTTGCTTTGTTGAAAGTGTCAAACCGGATGAGAAGAATGAAAAGAATATCAGAGTTCTTCTTACAAGAGTTTCAGAAGACTTCATTAAGAAGCTTTTCTATATAAATGTTCCTGAACTTGTTTCCAAGGATCCCGGACTTGAGATAGTCAAGATTGTCCGTGTTCCCGGTTACAGAACAAAGGTTGCTGTATGGCCGAAGAAGACAGATGTGGATGCTGTTGGAACCTGTGTTGGTCTTAAGGGTGCAAGAATCCAGATGATCATGAAAGAAATAGATGATGAGAGAATAGACGTGGTCAGGTGGGATCCAAACCCGCTTGAGTATATTGCAAACGCTCTTTCACCAGCTAAGGTTGACAGAATATATGTCACTGACTACGAGAAGAAGATGGCTGTAGCTATTGTTGATCAGAGTCAGCTTTCTCTTGCAATCGGAAAGCAGGGTATGAATGTACGTCTGGTCAACAGAATGTGTGACTGGATGGTAGATGTTAAGACCCAGGAAGACTTTGAAAGCATGGATGTATTTGAGCAGGCAAGAGCTGCAGCAGATGCTGTATTTACAGATGTTACGGAAGAGCCAGGCATTCAGGAAGCTGCTGAGGCTGAAGAGGGAATTCCTCTCAGGGATCTTCCAATTGAGGAAGCTATTGTTAAGAAACTTGAAAAGCATGACATTCTTTATGTTGAAGACTTCCTTGAGTACTCAGAAGAAGAGATTGCTGATCTTGGAGATATTTCAGAAGAAGAGGCTGCTCAGATTAACAAGGCCATAAGCGAGAGCGTAGATATTATTGAGGAAGACTCTGAAGAAGGTACCTTTGAGTGCCCGAACTGTGGTCATCCGCTGAAAGAGGGCATGACAGAGTGTCCTAACTGTCATGTTGAGATCAGTTTTGAATCCTTAGACGAAGAGGACGAGGAGTAATAGCTATTAATGCCAGAAGATATTAAGCCAAAAGCTACATTAATCAAACAAAGCAGAAGTGCTGAAATGCAGGCACCTGTAACTCAACAGCCTCAGCAGCCTCAACAGAAGCCAGCCATGGAGAAAAAGAGGGTTGTGATTGTCAAAAAGAAACCACAGCCTCAGGTTGTTGTGAAAACAAAACCGGCGGAAGAGCCTAAGGAGACTGCTCCTGTTATAAAGCAGGAAGAGGTTGTAAAGACAGAAGAAGCTCCTGTTACTACACCTAAGCCTGTAGCTCCTCAGCAGCCAGTGAAGAAGGTTGTGAAAAAGCCTTCAAATGTTAATACAACTATCAGTAACGGTCCTGTTATTATTTCAGGAGCTAACTTGCCTCCAATTAACTTTGGCGCTCCAAAGAAGAGTTCAAGCTCTGGGCCTGTTGGTTCTGTTGGTGGAGTTGTTTATGGTTCAGATGGAAAGCGTATTCCTCAGAACAGGAACAACAATAGACAGGGACAGCCTAATTCAGGTGTTTACACCCCAAGATCCAGTCAGAACAGAAGAGCTCCGTTTGGAAAGGACAGACCAAATGATTTTGGTGCCCAGAGACAGGGCGGACAAGGCGGAAACTTCAGAGGGCCAAATGCTGGAAACAGAGGAGCTAAGGGCGGTTTTGCCCAGCCACTGTCTACTGAAGGCGGAAAGAATAAGAGAGTCTTCTCCAAGGATAAGGGAAGAGACAGACGCCATGAGATTCAGGAAGATGAGCTTGAGTTAAAGCAGTTTGAAAAGAAGAAGGCTTCCGGCCCGGTAGCGGTAGTTGCAAAGAGCATAGATATTATGCCGAATGTTACCGTCAGTGACCTGGCTAAGAAGATGAACATAAAGGCTTCAGATATAATCAGTAAGCTCTTCAGCATGGGCATGATGGTAAGTATTAACCAGAGCATTGACAGTGATACTGCTACAATCATTGCTGAAGAATACGGCTGCCAGGTACATATCATTGACCTGTATGAAGAGACGGTTATTGAGAAGGAAGAGGACAGAGAAGAGGATCTTCAGCCAAGGGCTCCAATTGTCACAGTAATGGGACACGTTGACCATGGTAAGACAAAGCTTCTGGATGCTATCCGCTCAACAAACGTTGTTGCAGGTGAGTTTGGTGGAATTACACAGCACATTGGTGCCTACAAGGTTAGCATCCCAGATAAGGGAGACGTTGTCTTCCTCGACACCCCGGGTCATGCTGCATTTACACTCATGCGTGCCCGTGGAGCTCAGGTGACAGATATTGTTGTTCTGGTTGTTGCAGCAAATGACGGAGTCATGCCTCAGACAATTGAAGCTATTGACCATGCTAAGGCTGCCGGTGTTCCAATTATTGTTGCTATTAACAAGATAGACCTTCCTGAAGCAAAGCCGGAGAGAGTTATGCAACAGCTTTCAGACTACGGTCTCATGCCGGAAGAATGGGGTGGACAGACTCTGTACTGTCAGATTTCTGCAAAGCAGAAGATAGGTATAGAGAACCTTCTGGATACTATTCTTCTTCAGGCTGAAATGATGGACCTCAAGGCCAATCCTAACTGTAGAGCTGAGGGTAGGGTTCTTGAAGCCAGAATTGACCAGGGTAGAGGAATTGTAGCCTCAGTTATTATTGAAAGAGGAACGCTGAAGCAGGGTGATTACTATGTTTCCGGTATTTATCCGGGAAGAGTAAGAGCCATGTTCAATGACAAAGGTAAAAAGGTTAAGACCGCCGGTCCTTCAACTCCTGTTGAAGTTATCGGACTTTCCTCTGTTCCTAGTGCAGGAGACCCGTTCCAGGTCTGTGAAGATGAGAAACAGTCAAGAATAATCGGTTCCAAGAGACAGGAGCTTGAGAGGCAGAACCAGGCAAGCAGGTTCAAGAAAGTTACACTTGAGAACATGTTTGATGTTATGCATGAAGGAGACGTACAGGAACTTAACCTTGTTATCAAGGGAGACGTTCAGGGTTCAGTTGAAGCCCTCAAAATGGCCCTTGAAAAGCTCAGTACACCTGAAATCAGAGTCAGCGTAATCAGAGCCGCTGCCGGTGCAATCATTGAAGATGATATTAACCTTGCTTCTGCTTCTGAGAACCCGGCACTGGTTATTGGTTTTAACGTAAGACCTACACCAAAGGCACAGGCTAGAGCTGATGAAGAGAAGATTGATATCAGAAAGTACAATATTATTTATAATGTTGTAGATGACGTTAAGGCTGCTATGGAAGGCATGCTCAGTCCTGAAAGAACTGAGGTAGATGTAGGAACAGCAGAAGTGCGTCAGGTCTTCAAGGTTCCTAAGGTTGGCTTGATTGCCGGTTGTTTCATTACTTCTGGCAGCGTAAAGAGAAACAACTTCTGCAGAGTTGTCAGAGACAACATTCAGCTTAGTAAGGAACTGTTGAAGATTTCCTCACTCAAGCGCTTCAAGGATGATGCTAGAGAAGTCACTGAAGGCTTTGAATGCGGTATTGGAATTGAGAATTTCCAGGATCTTAAAGAAGGAGATATTATCGAATTTGTAGAGATCAAGGAAACAGCTAGAAAGCTTGACAATGTCTGGGAGCGTATCTGATGTCGGATTATTCACAGAGCAGAATTGAGTCCAGGATAATGGAAGCGGTAAACACATTGATTGTTTCGGGTGAGATTAAAAACCCGAAACTGTCACGCTTTGCAAGTATAAGTGACATAAGCGTTTCTAAAGATAACTCTTATGCAACACTGTACGTCTCATGCCTTATGGATAACGAGCTTGAAAGGTCAGTTAAGGCACTACAAAGCGCAGCAGCTTTCATTCAGGGGAGACTTGCTTCAGCCCTCAAGACAAAGAACACACCAAAGCTTACCTTCCTGCCAGATACCACGCAGAGAGAAGCTTCAAGGATTAACGAGCTGCTGGAGTCAATCAAAAAGTGAGAGACGCAATAGTTCTGATTAACAAGAAGCCCGGGGTCACTTCATTTTCCTGCCTCGGGCGAGTTAAAAGAGTAATTAACAGGAAAACAGGCCACTGCGGGACTTTAGATAAGTTCGCAAGCGGCCTTATTATTGCTCTCTGTGGCAAGTACACTAAGCTCAACGACACTTTTATGGGTCTGGACAAGACCTATACGGCCGTAATTGAATTCGGTAAGGAAACTGATACTTTGGACCCGGAAGGGGATGTGATTAAAACTGCAGACGCTCCAGAGTTGGAGACGGTTGTTAAAGCTGTGGAGGCTCTTAAGGGCCCCATAGTCCAGATTCCGCCTGTGTACAGCGCCATACACGTTAACGGAAAGCGTAGCTATCAGCTCATTCGTGAAGGCAAAGAAGTGAAGCTTGAAGGTCGCCCCGTGATTATAAAGGAAGCTGAGATAATCAGCTACGAAAAGCCTTATTTGAAGATAAAGCTACACGTCTCCAAGGGCACCTATATACGCTCCTACGCACGGGATTTGGGAGAAAAATGCTCCTCCTGCGCCTACGTAACTGAACTAAACAGAGATGCAATTGGCCCATTCAGCGTCACAGAAGCTGTCGATTACGACAATGCCGAAGACCTGGAAACTGTAGACATGACAGCTGTTTTATTAGAAAAACTTGAAAAATACAGGAAAGAAAATGGAAATTAAGAAGTTCTGTGATCCTGTTTTTAAAAATATGGATTGTGTTGTCTCCGTAGGAGTGTTTGATGGACTGCACAGAGGCCACTTGAGAATAATCCGAACTCTTGTCTCTGAGGCAAAGAAAAACGCCTGTAAAAGCGTGATTATCATGTTCAATATTAATCCCAAGATGTTTCTTGGAAAACAAAAGAGCATGGACAGTATTATTTCTGAAGAGGAAACAAATAAACTTCTTCAGGAAGCCGGAATAGATTACAGGTGCATAATTGACTTTTCCTCAGATATGAGTAAACTTTCCGGTGAGGAGTTCATTGCCGGGCTTTGTACGTCGTACAGCTTGAAGGCGATGGTTGTTGGAGAGAGCTTCCGTTGCGGAAGAACAGACAGCAGTGTAGGTTCTTCTGAGATTGGAAAGATTCTTTCTAAATACACTTCATCTGCGTATGTTAAGGTTGTTCCTTCTTTATTTGTTGACGGTGAAGAAGTCAGTAGCACCCTGATACGGAGATGTCTCCTAACAGGTGAGACGGAAAAAGCTTCCGCCTTGCTTGGCAGACCTCTTAGTCCCGGTTCCGGGTCCTGTAGGCTGTTAAAAAATAAATCTTCAGGAGTGTAACGTATGGTTACCAAAGAAGAGAAAGCTCAGATCATTGCCAAGTTTGGTGGTGACGAGAAGAACACAGGAGCAACAGAAGTTCAGGTTGCTCTCCTGACTGCCAGAATCAATGACCTTCAGGGTCATTTCAAGGCAAATCCGAAAGATCACGCTTCAAACCGCGGTCTTCTTAAGATGGTCGGTCAGAGAAGGAGACTTCTCAGATATCTTAAGAATACGGATATTGAAAGATACAGATCATTGATTGCTGAGCTTGGTCTCAGAAAATAAGTCAATGAAAATAGCTCCGGGTCTTCCGGAGCTATTGCTGTGTTTAAAGAAAAAAGAAGTAGAGAGAATTTATGGAACAAGTAAAGAAAATTTCAGTCCGTATTGGCAATGATGATCTCGTATTTGAGACAGGTAAGATTGCCAAACAGGCTAACGGTGCAGTTTATGCACACTACGCAGGTTCTGCTGTAATTGCTACAGTTTGCTGCTCAGACAGTGCAAGTGAGATGCTTGATTATGTACCAGTATCAGTAGAATACAATGAAAAGTACTATGCCGCAGGAAAGATTCCCGGAGGCTTCCTCAAGAGAGAATCAAAACCAAAAGACAAAGAGATTCTTGTCAGCCGTCTTATTGACCGTCCTATGAGACCTCTTTTTGAGAAGGCTTTCAGCAGAGAAATCCAGATAGTACCGACGGTCGTGTCAACAGACCAGATTAATACTCCGGATATTATTGCAATCAATGCAGCTTCAGCCGCAGTCACCATTTCAGATATTCCGTTCAACGGACCTATTGCCGGTGTTCGTGTAGCCCTCATTGATGGCGAATATGTTATTAACCCATCCTTCCAGCAGATTGAAGATGCAGATCTTGATATTGTCGTTGCAGGCACAAGAGACGGAATTACTATGGTTGAAGGTGGAGCCCATGAAGTTTCAGAGCAGAACATGCTGGATGCTATTGCAGCAGCTCAGCCTGTTATTACCAAGCTTTGTGATGCACAGCTTGAGCTCAGAAAGATAGCTGGAAAGGAAAAGCTTCCTGTTCTTGAGGCGGCTGAAGAAGACCTTCAGTGGCTCGAGCCAATTAAATCTTACGCAGAGCCAAAGGTTCGCGAGGCTTTCAAGGGAACAAGTAAGTTTGCCCGCCATGATAATGTTGCTGCTGTTAAGCAGGAAGTCAAAGCTCATTTTGCAGACCTTCTTGCTGAGCACTCAGACGCTTCAGAAAAGCTTGCAAAGCTCTTTGATGACCTTGAGTACAATATTCTCCGTTCTTCTATCCTCAACGACGGCGTCCGTGTTGATGGAAGAAAGGTAACTGAGATTAGACCAATTACCTGTGAAGTCGGTGTTCTTGATAGAACTCACGGTTCAGCTCTGTTCACTCGTGGAGAAACTCAGTCTCTTGCTGTTACAACTCTCGGTACCGTTCAGGACGAGCAGCTTTTTGACAATATTGACGGAGACAAGAACTACAGCAACTTCATGCTGCACTACAACTTCCCACCGTATTCAGTAGGTGAGACCGGAAGACTTACAACCGGAAGAAGAGAGATTGGTCATGGACACCTGGCTCAGAGAGCCCTCCAGGCTGTTGTTCCTTCAAAGGATGAGTTCCCGTACACAGTCAGGGTTGTCAGTGAAATTATGGAATCAAACGGTTCTTCTTCCATGGCTTCTGTATGTGGAGGTTGTCTCTCACTTATGGATGCCGGTGTTCCTATTTCAAAACCAGTTGCAGGTATAGCCATGGGTCTTATCACCGAAGGTGCAGATTACTCAAAGTATCAGATTCTCTCTGATATTCTTGGAGAAGAGGACCACCTGGGAGATATGGACTTCAAGGTTGCAGGAACTAGAGATGGAATTACCGCCTTCCAGATGGATATTAAGATTGCCGGTGTTACTCCAGAGATTATGAGTAAGGCTCTCCAGCAGGCTAAGGAAGGCAGATACCATATCTTGGGAATTATGGAACAGACACTCGCTGGTCCAAGAGAAGAGATAAACAAGTACGCTCCTAAGATTGTTTCAACTAAGGTTGATGAAGAGAAGATTGGTGCTGTTATTGGTACCGGTGGAAAGACAATCAAGGGAATAGCTCAGGTTACAGGAGCTGAGGTAAACATTGATGATGAAGGAACAGTCACCATCTACGGAAAGAACTCAGCAGTTGTTCAGGCCGCTCTTGAAATGGTCAAGGCTATTGTTGAGGAGCCGGAAGTAGGTAAGATTTATAACGGTACTGTTAAGAGACTTATGGACTTCGGTGCCTTTGTTGAGATTCTTCCTGGAAAAGAAGGTCTGTGCCATATTTCAAAACTTGCCAGAACAAGAGTTGAAAACGTATCAGACGTTCTTTCAGTTGGACAGGTTATTCCTGTTAAGCTGATTGAGATTGATAGAACTGGCGGAAGACTTTCACTTTCTTACATAGATGCAATTGATCCAGATGGAGAAGTTAAGTCTGAACCAAGAAAGGAAAGACCTAGACGCCCGGATTCAAAGCGTCCTTTTAAAAAGGAGCATAGAGACTGAAAAGATGGATAAATGTATTTTGAAAATACAGCTGGATGAAGGAGCAAAACTTCCTCAGTATTCCTCTTTACAGGCAGCAGGCGCAGACATCTGCGCCTGCCTTGCTGATAATTCTACGTTGGTTGTTAAGCCTTTGCAGCGAGTTCTTGTCCCAACAGGCTTAAGAATAGCTCTCCCGGTTGGTTATGAGGCCCAGATCAGACCGCGCTCCGGACTTGCAATCAAGAGTGGAATTACAGTTTTAAACACTCCGGGTACCATAGATTCTGACTACCGCGGAGAAATCAAAATTATTCTTATTAATCTATCTGATACTGATTTTGTTATTAAAAACGGAGACAGAATTGCTCAGATGGTAATAGCTAAGCACGAGAATGCAACCTTTGAAACAGTTCTTTCTCTTGATGAGACAGAGCGTGGAGAGGGAGGATTCGGCTCAACGGGTGTCTGATGAATAGAAGAAGTTTCAGACTGCTTAGTTTCTACGTAGGTAAAGAGTACGTTCTTTCCTTCCTTGTATCTTTCGCATTCTTCTTTTTTATCTTCTTTGTGAACCAGATTTTAGTTCTGGCTCAAAGAATCCTTCTTAAAAATGTGGAAATAGCAGATGTGATTACTCTTGTAGTTCTTTCTGTTCCACAGTTTCTTCTCTATACCATGCCGTTCAGCTCTCTTTCTTCAGCTTCCATGGTTATAGGTAACTTTTCTTCTTCAAATGAAATAACTGCTATGAGGTCTTCAGGCATATCTTTAACAAGAATCTTTATGCCTATAGTCCTTATATCCATGGTCTTTTCTGTTTTAACTCTCGCAATTGCTGATAGGATGATTCCTTACACGTCTGAGCGTTATGCAGAACTGTACGTATCGGTACTAAAGAAGCTACCAACTCTGGAGTTTGAAGACTACGGCTCTGTTAGGTTTGGAGATATAGTTGTTTCAAACGGAGAAGTGGATGGAGATGTTATAAAAGACATAATTATCTACGATGGTCGAAACTCTTCTGACAGCCACGCCATAACAGCCTCTGAGGCTACAATTGACTTAGTCGATATAGATGACTTTACATACAAGATTGAACTGAAAGACGCAAGAATTCTAATTACGGATAAGACTTCTAAACAAAGCTACAGTGCGTCCACCGCTGAGACGTTGACGCTTTATTTAAGCCTTAATTCAACTTCTGGAGTCAGCTTTTCTCTTAACCCATCTCAGATGTCAGTAAGCACTCTTTACGCCCTGGTGCAAAAGTACGCTGAAGATACTCCGTCCTTAATAGATAACTACAATAGAAACCTGGAAAGAACATCTGAAAAGATTGGTAAAAATCTGGTGGCCTTGGAAGAGAATGCAGATTCTGTTGACTATAAGAACATACTGGAAGATGTTAACAATTTTACTGAAAGAAAGAGTAATAAGCCTGTTAATTTCAACTATCAGTACTATTTAAGTGAACTAAACAAAAAGTTTGCACTCTCCTTAGCCTGTACCTTCCTTGTTTTCATGGCTTTTCCTATCTCTTTCTTTAAGGTCAGATACGGCCGTCTAACCGGGTTTGGACTGGCAGTACTTCTTGCTTCTTTCTACTGGTTCTTTTTGTATTTCATGCATACAAAAGCAATTACAAGCTTCCTTAGTCCCGCTTTGTACCTATGGACTCCAGATATTTTAGTCTTTATCTGCGGGCTGATCTTGTTATGGAGGCTTAGAAGACATTGAAGATATTCAGTCGTTATACAGTGTTTTCTATTATTAAAGTCGGACTCATAACAGCAGCACTGGCAGCCTTGATTATGCTTGGAGTTGATCTGTTCTCAAAACTGGATAGCTATGTAAGCCATTCAGCCACAGGAACTCAGATGTTTACTATAACCATGCTTCATCTTCCTAAAGCCTTGATCATGGTTCTGGGGCCTGCTTTTTTGTTCTCCGTTACTTATTTTTTATCCATGCTTTATGCAAGAAACGAAATAATATGCCTACTTAACTCAGGAATAAGTTACCTGAAAATCATATCTCTCTGTCTTATTACCTGCTTATTCATCAGCTTCTTCAGTTTTGCTTTCAGTGAGACAGTAGCGCTTAGGTGTGAGAACAGAAGAAATGCTTTATATGAATCTGTTACTGGCACTTCTTCAAGTGGAAACAGTTCAGCCATAGCCATGTCGGACATGTACAGTGGCTACAGTATTTACGCAGAGCAGTACCTGGACAGTTCTCAGACTCTGGTGCGACTTGTGTTAATAGAAAACAATGACAACGGAGCTTTAACCAGAACAGACGCTCTTTCCGCAGTCTGGGATGAAGAGAAGCTCTGCTGGCTACTAAGAGAAGCCTATGTGTACTCAATAGTTAATGAAACTGTTGTCTCAGTAGAAAGTTATGAAAACCTACTGAAAGAAAACTTTACTATAAAGCCAAAGATGTTCAGAAATTCTTCAGCAGATATAGAGACCATGGAGCTTTTTAGTGCACTGGAGTATGTCTCTTCAATGAAGATAGTGAATTTAGAAAAGTATTCCAGTCTTGCAACCACTCTTTATAGAAGACTATTTGAGTACCTCATGCCACTGGTGTTTGGAGTAATTGCCTGTAGTATGAACTACAGATACAAGAAAAACGTACTGTTTTTAAGTATAGTTTCTTCTGTGGCTGTAGCTGTAATATACTATGTCTGCCTTTTGACGGCTTCGCTTATGGCAGACCAGGGAATAATAGCCCCTTACATGGGATCGGTTTTTCCGCTGCTGGTTATTCTAGGTTTGAGTGCTTTGATTTACTTTTTTACAACGGGTAGAAAATGATAGAAAAGATTTATGAAATGAAACATAAGGACAGTGGCTGTAAGGCCAGAACTGGTCTATTAACTCTCGGACATGGAGTGGTCCGGACTCCGGCCTTCATGCCTGTAGGAACAAACGGTACAGTTAAAGCACTGTACCATAAGACAGTTAGCGATATGGGCTATAATCTTATTTTGGGAAATACCTACCACCTGTACCTAAGGCCCGGTTGTGATGTCCTTAAAACTTTTGATGGCCTACATAAGTTCTCTTCTTGGGAGCACAATATCTTAACTGACAGCGGTGGGTTCCAGATTTTCTCCCTTTCAGATCTGAGAAAGATTTATGAGGAAGGAATAAAGTTTCAAAGCCATATAGATGGATCACACCATGAATTTACTCCAGAGAAGGTTGTAGATGTTCAGCAGGTAATAGGGAGCGATATAGCCATGGTCCTGGACGTCTGTTCTGAGCCGGGAATAGACTGGAATAAGACTCTTAAAGCTATGGACTTAACTCATGCGTGGGCTGAGAGGTCAATAGTACGTAGAGACAGTCTGGAAGCCCTGACTGGAAGAGCTTTCAGGGGAAAACTCTTTGGAATAGTACAGGGTGGATTCTATGAAGATTTGAGACTTCAGAGTGCCAAGACCATCTCAGACATGGACTTTCCAGGAATAGCAATTGGTGGATTATCTGTTGGAGAGAGTAAAGATACATACATGCACTTTTTAGGCCTTACTGCAGATGCAGTGACCTATGAAAAGCCTAGATACGTTATGGGAATAGGAACAGTTGATTACATACTTGAGGCTGTTTACAACGGAATAGACCTTTTTGACTGTGTTTTAGCCGCAAGAGAGGGTAGGCACGGAACAGTTTTCACAGATGATGGAATGCTGAATCTGAAAAAATCCTTCCTTGAGTACGACCATGGTCCTATAACTGAGAACTGTAACTGCACAGCTTGCACTAAGTACTCTAGAGCCTACATGAGACATATGTTTAAGGCAAATGAGATGCTCGGAAGCGTACTAGCTTCAGAGCACAACCTTCAGTACCTATACAACTTGATGAAGAGAGTTAGAGAGGCTATTGAGAAGGATGATTTTGTACGTTTCAAGAACGAGTATCTTGAACGTTTCTACGCTAACGGAGGCCTTGCTGTAAAATGAGGTTTCCGTACCGGGGCGCAGGCATAGGACTTGTATTTGAAGATAAAATCCTCTTAGGGCTTAGGTCTAAGCATCCTTTTAAAAAGACTTGGTGTGTCCCTGGCGGTGGGTTCGATAAAACAAAAGATAAAGATGAAATAAGTAACGCCAAGAGAGAATTTGAAGAAGAAACAGGAGTTCCTTTTAATGAATCTTGGAAGTTCCTCGGTTCCTTTTCTTTATCTTTGCCATTTTTCAGTTGGAAGACTTTTTTCTATAAAACAGATATTGAAATAAAAGATTTTGAGCCTGATGAGTTTTATTTACTGAAGTGGGTTCATCTTTCAAATGTAAAAAAAGAAACGGCCGGTTTCGCACTGCGACCATTTGCCGTTTCTGAATTCAAAAAGCTTAACAGCTTACTTTAAATCAAAATCCGCCAGTTCAATTGACTTAACAGTTAGATCCATCTTAACTCCGTTTATCTCAAACTTCTTGTTCTCACCCTTCTGCATGTTGTAAATCTTAAGACCGAGTGGAGCCTGGAAGTTAAGAATGTTTTTCTCAGGGTTGGATTCCCATGGGCCAAAGATTGTGTAGGTTATGTCCTTATTGGCAATATTGTCATGGAAGACAACCTTAGTTCCAAACTCAACATAAGAAGTATCTACACTGTCACTCTCAATGATCTTAGCTATATCTATCTCATCTGTAAGCTTGTTCATCATGAAGTTGAGGTTCTTCTGCTTGTCCTTTGCATACTGATATTCAGCGTTCTCCCTCAGGTCTCCAAGGTCTCTTGCCACCCCTATCTCTTTTGAGTTTTCAGGAATCTCAACGTTCATGATATGCTCAAGCTCTGCTGACTTGGCAATAAACATGGCTCTGGTACAGAGGAAACCTTTAGGAATCATTCTCTGAGGTGTAACTGGCTCTGAGTCTGCAGAGAAGATAGAATCTGCATCTTTTCTCTTTGAAAGGATGTAGTGTTTTATACCTATGATCTTGTCTTCATCAATTCCGGGGACATTGCTCACATAAGAGAAAACTCTCTTAGCCTGCTGGGTGTCACAGGACTCCAGGTACTTGATAATCATCTGGTCTGCAAAGAGCATGTCTGTGAGGGTCTTCTGTCTGGCCTTATTAATCTGGGTGTCAACGTTATGGGAAACCTTGCCACTTACAAAAATGAGGGTCTGCAGGCAGATAGTAAGGATCTCACCTTCATCAATAGATGCCTTTTCCCATTCTTCTGAAGAGCAGTTCTTAAGAAGGAAGAGAAGGAAGTCCGGGTCTGACTGGTAGTTGTCTACTGCATCAGAAATAATCTCTGTCATCATCTTTCTTCTTGGACCGTTCTTTACGCACTCCATGAGGTTTGTTGACGGGCTGACTTTCAGAAGCAGGGCAAGAACTGACTGCCACTTCTCATCAGTCTCCATTATGCACTCAACAAAAGCCTTTCTTAACTCTGAGTCAGAAATATCTGAATAGATTTCCTTAATCTTTTCTCTGTCAAGAGTTGCATACTTATCAGCAAAGCTCTCGTTGAGATGGATAAAGGTCATGTTCTGCTTGCTCTTGAATCTGTCAAGGATAATGAAAGAGCAGAAACCGCTAGCTGTGGTGAGTTTTGACTCATCTGTGAAGTAGTCAAGAATCTTTATAAATTCTTCACTGTCAGTACTTCCGTTCTTATTGATAAAATCTTTGACTATAGCGTACTTCTTGAAGAAGTCTTTCTCTCTTGAGAAGATCTGCAGAGTCTTTTCCTCAAATGTAATAGGTGTGTCTCTGAGAACGTAAACATCTGCAGCATCATCAGAGATGCTGAAGTACGGGTTTGTAGCAAGCTCTTTCTTTGCAAGAGACTGCCAAGTTGTCCATTCAGTGTCCTTGAGAACGGAAGGAACAAGTTCTGCCTTAATCTGCTTTAGAGAAGCTTGGCCACCGAAGGAGTTGAGGAGCATCCTGAGGCCCCACTCAATATTTTCCATAAGGTGGTCTTTAATCTGAGCAGGAGTAGCTCCGGCCTTAAGAACAAGAATATGATTTTTTGGAACAATCTTGAGGCTTGAGAAGGCCATGTTACATGTCATCTTGTGCAGTTCCTTTTTCTTAAGGAACTGGATGTACATTTCATCCTTTTCTATCTTCTTTATCCTACCGAGGCCCCATGTGCCGTGAATGGCAAACGCTCCCTCAACAAAGCCTATCTCCTTCTCAAAGTTAGCTACTGCCAGGTTTATATCCATGTAGCTGTGCAGCAGTCCTGTGTTGCTTAGGCAATACTCAAGTCGTGGATTATCAGCATACTTTGCCCTAAAGATTTCAATTAGCTGGTCAAGTGCAGTTTTATTCTCAGGTGAATACTCAAGAATCTTCTTAAGAATGAGTATTCTGGAGTTGTTATCAAATGTGTCATGAGCATAAACCTGGGTAAGGAAGGTCTCTGCAGCACTCTTTGAGATAACTCTTGAGATTCTACCAGCTATCTGAATGAGATAAGAAGCGTTCTCATGGTCCAGCGGATAGATACAACGCCAGGCTTTGAAAACACTATCCATATCCTGGGCGTTTATGTGACGCTGGATGACTCTCTTGTACATGTTTAGAGCAGCGGAATAGTTTTCCTTAGCTGAGTAGTAGTCTGCAAGGCTGTAGAACACATCTGTCTCTATATGGTCAATTCTTATCAGGTACTCCCAAGTTTCAATCTTCTTCTCTTCCTGACCTGTGTAGGAGTAGGACTCAGCAAGGACCTTTAGTACATAAGAACTCTCATTGAAGGAAAGAATAAGGTTTCCCATGTAGATAAGGTCTTCCCAACGGCTGTCCTGATAGTACTCTTCAAAGACGGAGATAATGTATGAATCATCTATTGGGTGCCTTCCAGTGATTGTCAGAAGGAATCTTGGTACAATTGGGCTTCTTGGTTTATCTTCAATGGCACTAAGGCAGAGATCTCTGAAATCTGCTTTATCATCTTGAGTTTTGAGTTTTTTCATTAGATTCTGAAGATTTATAAATTCCTCTGCCTTTACCTGGGAAGTGGAGGTAGTGTTCCAGAGTTCGTTACTGATTTGTTCTCTGACCTTTTTTGCGTTCATTGTAAAACTCCTTTTGGCTAGGGTAAATAAAATCGGGCAGACCAAGGAGTCTGCTCGTGTAATATCTAACAAATTATTCTGTATTGATTATAATTCAAATAAGCTGTTTTAGCAACCTAAAACAAAAAGTTCACACTTTGATTGTTATTTGTTATCATTAGAGCATGGATAAGAAAATAATCGTTGCTCCATCTGTATTATCTGCAGATTTTTCCGAAATCAAGGGTGCCCTGGCTGATATTAAGGCCTCCGGAGCACCGTGGGTCCACCTGGATGTCATGGATGGCAGTTTTGTTCCAAATATTACCTTCGGCTCTAAGTTCATAGCGGACATAAGAAAGCATTCAGACTTGTTTTTTGATGCTCATTTGATGGTCAGAGAGCCTCAGAATCATATTGAGGATTTTGCTAAAGCAGGGTGCCAGGCCATAACGGTTCACAGTGAGGCCTGTGTTCATTTGGATAGGACTCTCAACCAGATAAAAACCCTGGGTTGTAAGGCCGGTGTTTCAATTGTTCCTTCAACTCCAGTTTCTATGATTGAGGGGATACTGGAAATTGTAGATATTGTACTGATTATGACCGTAAACCCGGGCTTTGGCGGTCAGTCGCTCATTCCTTATACACTTGAAAAGGTGAAACGTCTTGTTGAAATCAGGGGAAACAGGGATTTCCTTATTTCCGTAGATGGCGGAATCAGTGACAGAACTATAGTAGAAGCATCAAACGCCGGGATTGATATTGCGGTAGCAGGCTCAGCATTTTTTGCAAGCAAGGACAAGGCAGACTTTGTTTCAAGGATCTCGAGGGGCTACGGTAAAAAATGAGAGCTGTTGTCCAGAGAGTGAAAGATGCATTTGTCACTGTTGACGGTGTGGTTTCGGGAAGTATAGAAAAAGGACTTCTTGTCTATCTTGGCATCTCCGATAGTGATGATGAGAATATCTGCAAAAAAATGGCTGAAAAAGTAGCAAAATTAAGGATTTTTACCGATGAAAAAGGTAAAATGAATCTAAGCATTTCAGATATTGGCGCAAGCATTCTGGTTATAAGTCAGTTTACGCTTTTTGCAAATGTAAAAGGTTGTAACAGGCCATCTTTAAGCGGTGCCGGGAAGCCTGGACATGCCCAGGCCTTGTATGAGGGTTTTGTCTCTCATCTTAGGGGCCTTGGCTATAATGTTGGAACAGGTGTTTTCGGTGCCCATATGCATGTCAGGTATGAAAATGACGGACCTGTAACACTCTGTCTTGACTCAGACCAGTTATTCTAGAATTAGGAGTTGATTATGGCTAAAGAAACCAAAGAAGCGTTGGAAAATGTACTCAAACATAAACAGGAAGCTCTTGAAGCAGCCAGGGCTCAGATTGATAAGGAATTTGGAAAGGGCTCACTTATGAAGCTCGGAGACAGTGCAATTGCCAAAAATGTTGAGGTAATTCACTCTGGTTCTATTCTTCTTGATGAAGCACTGGGAGTAGGTGGTTATCCGAGAGGAAGGGTTATAGAAATCTATGGCCCTGAGTCTTCAGGTAAGACAACTCTGGCTCTTCATGCTATTGCTGAAGCTCAGAAGGCTGGCGGGATTGCTGCTTTTATAGATGCTGAGCACGCTCTGGACCCGTCCTATGCAAGAAAACTTGGTGTAAACACAGATGATCTGTGGATAAGCCAGCCAGATAACGGAGAGCAGGCTCTGGAAGTAGCTGAATCCCTGGTTAGAAGCGGAGCAGTAGACATAATTGTTGTTGACTCCGTTGCTGCTCTCACTCCTCAGGCTGAGATTGAGGGCGAGATGGGAGATTCACACATGGGTCTACAGGCCAGACTCATGAGCCAGGCTTTGAGAAAGCTCACAGGAATCCTTGCCAAGAGCAACACAACCATTATTTTCATCAACCAGATAAGAATGAAGATAGGTGTCATGTTCGGGAACCCTGAGACAACCACGGGTGGAAATGCTCTTAAATTCTACAGCTCGGTGAGAATGGAAGTAAGAAGAATTGAGACCATCTCTAAGGGCTCTGATGAATACGTTGGAAACCGCGTAAGAGTTAAGATAGTTAAGAACAAGGTTGCTCCTCCGTTCAAGAAGGTTGAGCTGGATCTTATGTTCAATGAAGGTATTTCCTATGCCGGAGGTATTCTTGACGGAGCCCTGCGCTTTGGCTTTATTGAAAAGACCGGTTCATGGTTCTCTTACAACGGTGAGAAGATAGGTCAGGGTAGGGATAATGTTTTGAATTACCTTAAGAGTAATCCTGAGCTTCTTGCTGATCTTGATACAAAGCTTAGAGAAAAAATGTTTAATCCTGAAGAAGAGAAGGCTGAAAACAGCTGATGGCCGTAGATTTTCATGTTCCCGGATACGACGGGCCGCTGGATGTTCTGCTGGATATAATCCACAAGAACGAGATAAATATTTATGATATTCCCGTTTCTCTGATTACAGAGCAGTTCCTCGAATACATTAAAAAAGAAGAGGAGCTGGCTCTGAGAGACCTTTCTGATTTCTACAGAATGGCAGCAGAGCTGATTTGGATCAAGAGTCAGCTTCTGTTGCCTATTAAAAACATAGAGTTTGATGAAGACTTCATAGACCCGAGAGCAGACCTGGTTGAAAAACTTCTTGAGTACTCAAAGTTTAAAAAGTATTCGGAGCTTCTTATGGGAGTTGAAAGCCCAGGCACATTTACTTTTACAAGAAAAGAAAGTGAGTTCAACATGCCTTTCTCCGATGAGGAGCTGTGGGAAAATGTAACACTGGACAATCTGCTGGAAATCTACGCAAAGCTTCTTGAAACATATGATATTGTGGATGAGAAGGTCTTCAATGTCTATGAAGAAGTAACAGAGAGTGAGAAGATAGCTCTCTTAAATGAAATCCTGGAGACTAAGGATTCTCTTTCATTTTCAGAACTCTTTGTTAAACCGACCAAAATGAACGTAATCTGTTCATTTTTGGCTGTTTTAGATGCAGTTAAGGATAAGATGGTTCTTGTTCATCAGGACCAGCCTTTTTCTGAAATCATCATAAGTAAAAGGCCGATTGACTGGAATCCTGAGCTTGCTGATGATTATGATGATAACTATGACGAGATTGTTGAAAACAACCTTGCTGATGAAGATAATTTCTCTGTCATAGAAGAGAATAACGAGGAAACATGACTTTAACTAATAACGCACGTCTGGTAGAAGCCATTCTGTATTTGGAAAACGAACCTCTGTCAGTTGAAAGAATACAGAGCATGACAGGTCTTGAAGAAGAAGATATTCATAAGGCCCTGAATGAAATATCTGAAGCCTATTATTCAGATAACCACGGCCTTTCACTTACTGAAAGCACGGAAACCTTCCAGTTTGTACCTTCTCCCGATCTTTATGACCAGCTCAGACAGTGCTACGGAAAGAAAATAGATAGGCGCCTAACAAAGGCTGCCATGGAAACTCTGGCCATAGTTGCCTATTCTCAGCCTGTAACCAGAAGTGAAATAAGTAAGATCAGGGGAGTTGCCTCTGACTCAATTATCAGAATTCTCAGAGAGCGGGATTACATAAAGGTTGTTGGTAGAAAAGATGTTCAGGGCCACCCCTGTCTTTATGGAACAACAAAGAAATTCCTCTATACCTTCAATATTACCACCATAAGTGATCTTCCTCGTCTTTCAGAGATAGACAGACAGAGGTTTGAGAGGGAGCACCAATGAACGTAGAATTTCCTTTGAGACTTCAGGTTTATCTAGCTAAAAGTGGAGTTGGCTCTCGCCGTTTCTGCGAGACCCTTATTCAAAGTGGTCGTGTGAAGGTCAACGGAAAGAGGGTAACTGAGCTTGGGACTAAGGTAAATGAAGAAGATATAGTCTATGTGGACGATGTTTTAGCTGAAATTGAGAACAAAACTTACTACTTTGCCCTGAATAAGCCCCGTGGCTACGTTTGCACTAATAGGGACCCGAATGAGACTGCTTATGCCAGAGATCTGATTGATATTGAGGATAAGCATTTGTTGTTCAATGTCGGTCGCCTGGACAAGGACTCCCAAGGCCTTATTCTATTCACCAACGATGGGGATTTTTCAAATCTGATTACTCATCCATCTTCAGAAATTGAGAAGGAATACATAGTAAAAACAGATTTAGACATACTTAAAAAAGACATGGATCTTATGTATAGAGGTGAAATAAAGCCTTACAGGATCAAAGCCTTCAAGCTTCTTTCCAAGAATGAAGCCTCTGTTATTCTTACAGAAGGAAAGAACAGAGAGATAAGAAACATGTTTGAAGAACTTGGTTACCGTGTAAAACGCCTTATCCGTGTAAGAATCGGAAACATTGAACTGGAGGACCTTCCATCAGGAAAATACAGAAAGCTCAGCTCTTCAGAGGTCAGAAAACTCAAAGAGCTGGCAGGAGGAAAGAGATGATTATAGCAATTGACGGACCTGCAGGAGTTGGAAAGAGTTCTGTTGCAAAACATGTAGCACGAGTGCTTGAAATTTATTATCTGAACTCAGGAAACTTCTACAGAGGAGTAACTCTCAGAGTTCTTAGAAACCATGTTGATCCTTCTGATAATAAGGCTTGTGAAAAGCAGGCTTCTGAGGCTGTCTTTGATGTAAAGAACGGACGCTTTTATCTGGACGGGGAAGATGTTGAAGATAAGCTGCATACACCAGAGATAGATTTGAACGCTTCAAGAATCTCTGTTAACCCTAATGTAAGGGCAATTGTAAACGAAAGAATCCATGAGCTGACCAAAAAGATTTCAATTATTGCAGAGGGTAGGGATATGACAACTGTTGTCTTCCCGGACGCAGATTTTAAGTTTTTCTTTGATGCAAAGCCTGAAGTGCGTGCTCAAAGACGCTTTGATCAGAACCCTAAGGCCATGCCGTATGAGCAGGTTCTGTCTGAAATAATTGAAAGAGATGAAATTGATAGAAATAAGCCCGTCGGAGGCCTCAAAATTGCAGAGGATTCTCTATATATAGATACCTCATACTTGACCTTAAACGAAGTTTGTGAGAAAGTGTTAAAGACTGTTCGTTTGAGCAGTAAAATATAATGTTTTTAGGATCAGGAGACCAAAATGTCTGAAGAATTGGAAGTTGAAAAAAAGGATACTGAAATGCAGAGCCTTTTGCAGGAGGAGTATCTGAAATCTCTTGATGGAATCGAAGACGGTCAGCTCGTTACCGGTACTGTAGTTCAGGTCAACAACGAGTATGTATTTGTCGATGTCGGATACAAGTCCGAAGGAAGAATTCCTGTTGAGGAATTTGAAGAAACTCCGGCTATCGGCGATTCTGTCGTGGTTTTAATCGTTAACAAGGAAGGAAAGGGTGGCCAGCTCATCATTTCCAAGAAGAAGGCCGATGTACAGGCCAGATCACAGGAGCTCCGCCAGGCTGCTGAAGACAAGACACCTGTTGAAGGTAAGTTTGTCAAAGTCATCAAGGGTGGTTACGAAGTTGATCTCGGTTCAGATTTCTCAGGTTTCTGCCCCTTGTCAAAGGCTGATATAGTAAGAACTGAAAATCCTGAAAGTTTAATTGGAATTTCAGATTATTTCATCATTGAAAAGTTCCACACTGCAAACAAGCTTAAGAGCGTTGTTTCCAGAAGAGACTACCTTGAAAAGAAGATTAAAGAGAACAAGGAAGCTTTCTTCTCACAGGTTAAGATCGGAGATGTTGTAGAAGGTGTTGTAAAGTCATTTACAAGCTTCGGAGCTTTCATTGACCTCGGTGGTTTTGATGGACTGCTTCACCTCAATGATATGTCCTGGGGCCACGTAAGCAGACCAAGAGATTATGTAAAGAAGGGCGAGAAGGTTCAGCTCAGACTGATTAATATTGATCCAGAGACAAAGAAGATCAATCTTTCCCTCAAGCATATGCAGGAAGATCCATGGGTAACATTTGAAGACAACTTCAAGGTTGGAGATGTGGTAACTGCACCGGTTACTAAGATGACAACCTTTGGTGTTTTCATTGAGATTGCTCCTGGTATTGAAGGCCTTGCTCATATCTCAGAGCTCAGCTGGACAAAGAGAATTAATAATCCTAAAGAAGTCCTTAACCTTGGAGATGTTGTACAGTGCAAGATTCTCGGTTATGACCTTGATAAGAAGCGCGTTTCTCTTGGCATAAAGCAGCTTGAGTCAAATCCATGGGATACAATCACTGAGCGTTATCCTGTAGGCACACAGCTTACAAGACCAGTTGTTAAAGTTACTAACAGCGGAGCATTTGTAAACCTCGAAGAGGGAATTGATGGCTTCCTGCATGTTGATGATGTTTCTTGGACAAAGAAAATCAAGAATATCTCTTCTTTCTGCAAAGAAGGAGACATGATTGATGTTGTTGTTACAAGAGTAGAGCCGGAGAACAGAAGAATCAGACTTGGCGTCAAGCAGATGGCAAACAACCCATGGCAGAGCCTCAGATCTTCTCATCCTAAGTTCTCCATCATTACCGGAACTGTTTCAAATGTAACTGACTTTGGTGTATTCGTTAAGGTTGATGGAGATATTGAAGGACTTATTTCCAAGTTCAATCTCTGCGCTCCTGAAGAAGAGTATACTGATGAAGTTCTTAAGAGATTCAAGGTTGGTGATGAGGTTACTGCTATGGTTATGGATGTTATTCCTCAGCAGCAGAAGCTTTCTCTCTCAATCAGAGAAATGATTAAGAAGAGCCAGGAATCAGAAGTTGAGAAGTATCTTTCAAATGCTGATGATGACGATACTGTTACATTTGCAGATCTTATTTCTTCAGCTAAGGAGAAATAATAATGGCAAAAACAACTAAGCCTGAAGTTTCAGTAGCAGATAAGGTAACAGGAAAGGTTACCGGCTTCTATAATCTTCACAAGAAGACTCTGTTCATTGCCTGTGCTGCAGTTGTTGTAATTCTGCTTGTAATAGTTATTGTTTCTGCAGTTATGACTTCAAACACAGAAAAGGCCATGATAAGAATCTCTGATCTTGGGGATAGAGTTACAGCTTATGTTTCAGCAGGGGAGAGTAATCAGGAAGAATTTGACGCTCTGGTTTCTGAGCTCAATGCTGAGATTGGTAAGTCTTCTTATCCTTCAATCAAGGCTGCTTTCCTTCTTGGAAATCTGTACTTTGATACAGAGGATTATCAGAATGCCTATACTTCTTATGTGAAGTGCTATGAATTGAATACCAGTAGCTACCTGGCTCCTCTTGCTCTTGTAAACGGAGCAGCTGCTGCTGAAGAACTTGGAGATACAGATTCAGCCCTGGAGCTTTACTCAAAGGTTCAGGACTACGAGATTTCTGGAGTTAATGCTAAGGCTTTATTCAATTCAGCTCGTATTAATCTAGGCAAGGGCAATACAGAACTTGCCAAAGCTCAGTTAGAGTCAATTGTTGCTTCATATGCATACTCTGAATATGCAGCTCTTGCAAAGAACATTCTTAATGTAATGTAATATCAGGTATAAATTATGCTTGAGAGCAGACACCGTACACTAATGATTCTCATTATTGTCATGGTGTCTGTTTTTTTGTTTTTTTCCTGTGGAGAACCAACCTTTTGTGAACTAAAAGATATAAAAATCACAGTACCAACTAACTCAAATTCTTTTACTATTTCCGGAATAGATGATGACTTATCTCTTATAGAAGAGGGCCCTGGTTTACTTCTTTGCTACTACATAACAGATTCTGATTCAAGCCTGTCTAATATTACAAAGAAGGCAGTTTCTGTCTTTAAGACAAATTCAGACCCAATTCTATACATAGAATCAGATTCATCTATTGGCCAATTAACAGGTATAAGTGGAGACAGCAATACTTATACTCTCTATGCTTTTAAGAATGATTCTTCCACAAATCCCGACTCACCTGTCTATAATCTGAATCTTGGTGAATATGTCTCAGGTTATACACTCAGTGTAGAGTTTGCTGATTTAGCAGTAGATTGGGATAATAAAACATTTACTATTACTGATAGTAATTCTAATCAATTTATTTATTATTTCAATGCAGATGATTCTATTGATGAAGGAACTAGAATTGTAGTACTAGCTGCTATTACTTCCGGCGTTGGAGATTTCTCAAATGTTTATTGGTCAGAATTGCAGCAAGTAGGTTATTACACATACTCAACACTTTGATTTTTATAAATTTAGAAAAATGGATATAATGTATATTCTGTTAAATGAAAGTAGGGATTTATTGAAAAATAAGCCATAATATCTATAATGTAGACATGATTGAATACACACTTAATAAATCTGATGATATAAATCAGTGCTTTAAAAACCTTTATGATATTGTCACCTTCCTCAGAGATCCAAAAGATGGTTGCCCTTGGGATAAAGAACAGATGCCCTCTGATATAATCAGATCCATGCAGGGAGAAATCTATGAGTACATAGATGCTCTGTGTGATAAGGATAATAAACATGTCAGTGAAGAACTTGGAGATGTGTTTCTGAATCTCTTCCTTCTTGGAAAGATTCATGATCAGAACGGAGACTTTAAATTAACTGACTGTATAAATGATGCTTGTGAAAAGTATATCAGACGACACCCTCATGTCTTTAAAGACCAGAAACTTGAAACTTCTTCAGAAGTACTGGATAACTGGCAGAAGATTAAGAAAGATATAGAAGGCAGAAACGAAGATGAGAATAACTTCTTTTATAATATAGAAAGAAACGCTCCAGAACTGGAACGCTGCTATAAGATTTCAAAGAAAGCAGCCAAGGTTGGTTTTGAGTGGTCAAATCTGCAGGGTGTCTTTGATAAGGTAAATGAAGAGATAGAAGAAGTTAAATCAGCTCATGGGGAAAAAGAAATAATTGATGAACTTGGAGACGTACTCTTCTCTGTTGTAAACCTATGCCGTTATATGCACGTCAAACCTCAAGATGCACTACAGAGTGCAAACAGAAAGTTCATCCTGCGTTTTAACAAGATGTATTCAAATGTTAAAAAGGATGGATTAGCTCTAGAAGAACTAAGTGCTCAGCAGTGGGACGAGTATTGGAATGAGGCTAAGACAGAGACTCAGAACTCAGAGAGGTAAAGCTCTTCTCTCTTAATTGTACAACTACCGGCAATCAAGAATTTACTAAACTCAGAAGGGAAAACAAGTTTAAACAGGTTTTTCTCTCCTTTTGTTTTAACTAGATAAGTTCCCTCATTATGACTAATAGAGTAATCGCTACTCTCTTCTTTCATCTTCTCATTTAAAGACTTCTCTAGTTCAGGATTTTTTATATCTTTAATTGAATAAAGAGAGCCTAGCATATGACTGGCTAGAGAGTATTTTTTGCCGCTTGAGGGCATTTTGATATGTCTGAGGGATTTAACCTTAAAGCCTTCAGAAAGTGCGTTGTTCAGCTTTTCTACAGCTTCAGACGTCATCTGAGAGATAGGAAGCTCAGTTAACAGTAGTTCATTATCTCCTGCTACTCCCATTGAGACTGGATTCAGGAATTCAAGTTTAGGCTTAGGGTTAAAGCCTTGGGTGTACATAACATCCAAGCCTGAGCGCTGGAAAGCCATCTCAAACTGCCTCATAACAGCTATATGAGAGCTATAAAGGGCCTTACCTGATTTCTCGTAGGTAAAAATTACCTGCTCGTACTTCTCTTCTTTCTTCTCTTCAGTCTTTAAAGTATCAAAATCAAAACTACTGTTATCTGCTCTGATTACATCTACATCTTTAGCAGCACAGACACCGCAGTTGTGAGAACAGTTTTCTGTACAAACGCTTGTTAGTTCTCTATTTTGAGCCCTCTTCCATTCTTTTAACAGATACGCCTTTGAAACGTTCATAGAAACACTGTCCCATGGAAGAGTCTCTTTTTCATCAAAACCGTTCTTAAACTGGTAATTCAGTTCCGCCATGGCCTGATTCCACTTCTCCAGTGAGAAATGGTCGGACCAAGCATCCATTCTACAACCAAGTTCATATGCTCTCTGGATTAGATCTGCACATTCTTTTCCGCCTCTTGAAACTACACCTTCTATGTATGAAACAGAAGGTTCATGATAGGAGACCTTAATTCCAGGAATGGCAGCCATAAGAGCTCTTTTTATACTCTTTAAATGCTGTTCAGACTCTTCCATACTCATCTGCTGTGCCCATTGAAAAGAAGTATGAGCTTTAGGAATGAAAGTGCCTATATTTATGTTCATGTTTATCTTAGTTTCATTTCTGACCTTTGAAAGAAAAGAAACTATGCTCTGTTGCTCGGTTTTCCTGTCAACTATAGGGAGGCCAGTCATAAAGTAGAATTTAGCTAGTTTCCAACCTCTGGAGCGGGCTTCCTTGATTATCTCTATTACCTGCTCAACAGGAACCTCTTTATTCATACTTCTCTGATCAAGAATATCAGGTGTCTCAATTGCAAAAGTAAGACCGCTCTTTCTAACTTCAGCAAGCTGTTCAAGAATATCCAGAGAGAAAGAACTGACTTTCAAGGAAGGAAGAGAGAATGAAACACCTCTATGTTTAAAAGAAAAGTTCAGAGCCTTAATCAACAAATCCAAATCAGGATAGTCTCCGGAAGAAAGGGATGAAAGAGTTATTTCATTGTAGCCAAACTGCTCTATGTTTTGTCTAACTAGCTCATATACTCTTTTAAGGTTTCTCTGCCTGAACGGCTTGTAGTACTGACCTGCGTGACAGAATCTGCATCCGTTTGGACAGCCACGCATAATCTCAACAGTTCCATGGTCCTGAGCAACCTGGAAGGAAGGGACTACTGCGTGCTCAAGTTTTGGACTCTCCTTATCTGTTCCAAAAGTAGTGTCCACTGCCCTTTTGGTTATTTCTTTCTTTTCTTCATACCAGAGGCACTTAATACTCTTTAAAGCTTCAATTCTTTCACTTCTGGTTTTGTACTTCTGTATGGTTTTTATAATATTTGCAAAATCAGTTTCAGCTTCACCTATATAGATAAAATCAAAGAACTTGCCAAAAGGAGCTGGGTTTGTTGAAGCTGGTCCCCCAGCTATCACAACAGGGTCTGTTTCTTTTCTATCCTTCCTATTTAAGGCTATTCCACCAAGGTCTAGAACCTGAAGTATGTTTGTAGCACAGAGCTCGTATCCGATTGAGATACCTATCATATCCAGCTTATTCAGTGGAAAATGTTCTCTGAGGGTAAATAGAGGGATATTTTTCTTTCTGAGTAGATCTTCAAAGTCTTCAGTTACAGCAAATACTCTGTCACAGAAGGCGCCTTCTACTCGGTTAATTATGTCATAGATGATTCTGATTGCATTGTTAGACATACCTATCTCATAAAGGTCGGGGAAGCACATGGCGCATTTGAGATAACCCTCAACAAAATGAGATTTACCTGTGACGAATTCGCTTCCAAAGTAGCGAGCAGGGTTATCTGTTTCCAACAGCTCGGGCTTCAGAGCCTCCTCCAGGTCGATTAATCGTCCAAATTCATCATATTTCATCTTCAAACATTTCCTTTAATTGAGGATCTTCCGGGTTGAGTTCATAGGCCTTTCTGTAACATATTTCCGCATCTTGTATATCAAAGATCCTTGCAAGAAATCTGGCCCTAATCTTGTAGATGGCTGAATGCATGGTGTTCTCAGATGTATAATAGCCGTCTAAAAGCATCCTATCAGTTATATCAACACCTTCAATCACGCTGTCTTCAGTAAGGTTTGCGTACAGTGAGAACGTATTCAAAAGCTCAAGATAGAGGGCCTTCTGTTCAAGGTTCAGATTCGGAAGCCATGCAGTTAAAAAGGCAACTACGTAGTCAGGCTCTACAGGATAGTTGACAATTAGTGTTATAAACTCAGCCACACTTAGGTTGGTAGAAAGGTAGTCTGAAAGAATGGCTTTGGCTCTGTCGTAATCACCCATCTCTGTGTAGGATTTATAGATAGTTATCTGAGCTTTAATTCCGTCACTTGGCTTTAGTAGAAGAACATTCAGTACATCTGAAAACTTAAGATCTATGAAAAGATTTGAAGCAAACTCTCTCTCATCTGAGGAGTCGGCCATAATCATGTACAGAAGGACGCTTTCCCTAGCCTGTTCCTGCATGCCCATTGAGTTTAGGATTTTTGCTTTTAAAAGATAGTCCTCTTTGCCAAGATTCTGCTTGTTTTCCAGTATCTCCAGAGCCTGCTGATACTTTCCGCTGTTGTAAGCTCTCTCAGCCTGATTACAGGAAGTAATTAGCAGAAGGCAAAAAATAAGGAGGACTGTAGTGCAAAATCTCTTAAGCATCAAAATCCTCCTTAAATAAATAATAAAGGTCTTTCGTAAGCCGGGTTCTGTTTATGCAATCATCTATCTGGATTTTCAGTTACCTGAAAACTCTAGCACCCTACCCGCATGTTATGGAAGGACATGTCCACATGCTTCTTGGGCTTGCCACTGATGAGGTTTACAATGCGAAGACCATTACTGCTCTTCCGGTGGTCTCTTACACCACCTTTTCACCCTTACCGTTTCCGGCGGTATACTTTCTGTTGCACTCTCTGTTGCCTTACGGCACCCGGTCGTTAACCGGCATCATTGTCCTAGTGGCCCGGACTTTCCTCTCGTTGATTACTCAACAAGCGATTGCTTGAAAAACCTTAAAATAATCAGTCTTCAAAAAGATTATCATCACTTGAGATGAAGTCGTTTACACCTTCGCCTTCTTCATCCTCAATGTGTGTATCTCCATGGATAGAAGATTCAAACTTATCATCTTCTTCAGATTCTTCATAGTAAAGAATACGGCTGCAGTATGGACAGAAATGAATGTCATCATCCTTTCTTACATCGTTGGCAAACTGCTGCGGAAGCTCCATATGACAACCCTGGCAGATGATTCCATGAATTGGAACAACTCCAACCCCGCCTTTGTTTCTAATGATTCTTTCAAACTTAAAGAGAAGGTTCTTTGAAAGGTCCTTAGAAAGCTCGTCTCTCTGAGCCTTAACTTCTTCAAGAATCTGGTTCTGCTCTGCAATCAGAGAATCCTTTTTCTCTGTTTCTTCTTCTACTTCCTGTGTTTGAGCGGCAACAATATCAGCACTGATCTGAAGCTTCAACTGAAGCTCTTCAAGGTACTTCTTTCTGGTGTTATAGACCTTAAGAAGATTCTGCTCTGATGCTTTAGCCTGTTCAATTTCCTGAGCAAGGTTCTCATACTCTCTTGAAAGAGTAGTAAGTTCCATCTGCTTCTCTTTGGCTTCTTTGGTCTGGCCGGCTTCAATGTATCTGTTATAGATATCCTCGACTTCATTGCTCAAAGAATCACATTTATTGCTAAGCTCAAGATAATCAATCTTAGTCTTCTGAAGGACTGCTTCCTTATCATTAAGATCTCTAGGAATATCCTTGATCTTGTCTTCAATCTCGAACATCTGTGCGAGCACCTTCTGAAGTGCAATCAGTGTGTCGTAATTAATGGTCATTTCGCCTCCGCCTTATACATAATCCTTGAGTTTCTTGGCTCTCTTCGGATGTCTTAGTCTCCTCAGAGCCTTAGCCTCAATCTGTCTTATTCTTTCTCTTGTGACTTCAAAATACAACCCAACTTCTTCCAATGTCAATGAGTATCCGTCTTCAAGACCAAAACGCATTTTGAGAACCTCTTGTTCTCTTGGTGGAAGGGTTGCAAGAACCTCTTTAAGTTCTTCCTGAAGAAGTGCAAATGAAGTCTGTGTTGCAGGATTCTCAACATCTTTATCTTCAATAAAGTCTGAAAGCAGTGAATCCTCTTCTTCTCCAACCGGGGTCTCAAGGCTAATTGGTTCCCTGGCAACATTCTTGACAGTCTTAACCTTGCTTACCGGCCAACCGAGCTTGTGTGCAATCTCCTCATCAGTCGGCTCTCTGCCCAGTGTCTGCATGAGTGCTCTCTGCTCCCTGACAACCTTGTTAATCTGTTCAATCATATGAACTGGGACTCTGATAGTCCTTGCCTGGTCGCTTATGCTTCTCGTAATTGCCTGCCTAATCCACCATGTGGCGTATGTGGAGAACTTATAGCCCTTTCTGTACTCAAACTTTTCTACGGCCTTAATCAGGCCAATGTTCCCTTCCTGGATTAAATCAAAGAAGTGAAGTCCTCTGTTTGTGTACTTTTTTGCTATAGAAACTACAAGTCTGAGGTTTGCCTGAATGAGACGGTCCTTAGCAGCTTTAAGCATGCTCATACCAGCCTTAATCTCTTGGCACTGTTGAAGGATAACATCACAGTCATCTTCAAACTCAAACTCTATGCTTCTAATCTGTCTTAGAGTGTTCTGATAGTTAGTAGTAAGCTCTCTGATAGTCTCAAAAGACATACCAAGTTTTTCTTCAACCACAGGTCTCTTACTTGTTGTAGAAAGGTCTCTGGCCAGCTGTCTGGCTTCTCTGGTTCCGGAAATCTGAAGCTTGGACTCAATAATTCTACGGTTATTCTTTAGTTCAATAATATCATGCTCAGCCTGAAGGAACTTATCTGTGAACATGGTAATTTCTTCCGGCTGCAGCTCAATATTTCCAAGTTTCTTCAAGAGAGTTGTCTTTTTCTTTACCAGCTCATCACTGTTTAATACTTCTTCTCCTGAGGCAAGTTTCTTTTGCTTAAGCTCTATGTAGTTTCTCAGCTGGCTCTGAATTTCCTTCAAAGAGTCTTTGTAGAAAGTTACATATCTCTTCTGTTCCTGAATAAGCTCTTTCTGATCCTTTGCATTGAAGTCTTCAGCTTCTTCGTACTTAGTATTCAGCTTAATAAGAATCTTTTCAAAGCAGGTGATCATTATTCCTGATTTCTTGATGACTTCCTTGATTCTGAAAGCACCCTCTTCCATCTGTTTTGAAAGATTTACTTCTTCTTCAGCAGTTAGCAGGTTCTCTTTTCCAATCTCTCTCAGATATAGTCTAATTGGATCATCAGTTCCGCCTTCTCCCTTATCAATGCTAAGAATCTGGGACTTATGGACTGTATGCTCAACATCTTCATCAAGAATGTTAATTGAATCCATTGGAGAAGAGTTTTCATCAAAGTTTTCAAGAATAAAGCTCTTAGTGTAGGAAGATTTGTCATTTAACTGCTCTTCTTCCTCATCTATTTCATCTTCTTCATCATCTGATTCGCTCTCTATGCTATCAAGCTCTTCATCGGTAGGCTCTTCATCTACAGACAGCAAATCATCGTCATCTTCAACATCCTCATCATCTAATAGATCATCGTCTTCCTCTTCCATATCTTCAGAAGTGGGGCTGTCCGGGAACTCTTCAAGTTCTTCACTTACTTCAGAAACAAGAAGACCCTGCTTTTCCAGCTGGGTTTTGAAGTATTCAAATTCTTCATCAGTATTAACATGAAAGCTTTCCAGAACTTCCTTCAGATCACTCATTGTGAACTGATTTTCATTCTTTGCAGAATAGATAAGCCTTTCTAATATTTCCTTTCTCTCTTCATTTTCCATTAATTATTTGTTCCCTCTGTGTTCTGTGCTTTTAGATTCATAATCTCCCAGTCCAGTTCTTTGACTGTTTCCAAAAGAGTAATGAAGTCATTAGCCGGTGTTCCCTCCATCTGAGCTGATTCAATAAGTAATTGAACATTTGCTCTTTTTTCTTCCAACCGCCTTAACTTCAGATTAATGACTACATCATCTACAGCCTGTAAAACGTTACCGGGTCTGTAGGCAACATCAGTCATTGAACCGAAAGCATAATTTCTCAAATTCTCATCTGATATCATCTGAAGAAGAGTCTCAATTGATTTAATCTCTTCACGCTGTGCATCTTCCAGAATTGCGTACAGTGTTCTGGCATTTGTATCTGTCAGAAAGTTGAATTTAATTTCAGCTTTAAATCTGTCAAAAAACTCCGGATTGTTCAGCAGAAGAAGCATGGATCTTAGTTCAGGACCGGCTTTTATTTCATTTTTGACAATTACAGGTTCTTCTTTACTGACTGAATATGTCTGTATGCTCCCGGTTGAATCTTCATATTCCCTAATTATCTGTTCCTGCGGAACTCTTAATATATCAGAAAGGTATTTGAAATAATCCTGACGCTCTATACTTGACTCCGTAGCGTCAAGAAAAGGTTTTACCTCCTTGAAAACAGATGTCTTGCCTTTGGGCTGTCGTATATCATACATTTTTAACGCAGAATGTACAAGATAAGAGAAGCCTCCTTCGGCCTCTAAACAACTACTGAAAAGCTCTTCAGCTCCTTTTTCTTCAAGCATTTGTGAGGCATCTTTAATCCCGTCTGGAAATGGCTTAATAACCCTTGTCTCCAAGCCATTATTCTGACAGATGATCAGGGCCTTAATAGTTGCGTTTCTACCTGCTCCATCACTATCAAAGAGCAGGTTTACTCTCTTACAGTACCTCTTAATCAGCCTGGCCTGTTCATCAGTAAAGGCAGTGCCAAGAGGAGCTGCAGCATACCTAAGCCCTGCCTGATGAAGTGAGATAACATCAAAGTTTCCTTCACAGAGTATAATCTCTTCTCTTTTCTTTAGTTCGCTAAGGCTTTCATAGATACCAAACAGGTTGTTTCTCTTACTATAAATGACAGTTTCCGGAGTATTAATATACTTAGCCTTGCTTTCACCTGTGAGGTCTCTTCCTCCAAAGGCAACACAGTTGCCTCTCCAGTTTCTGATTGGGAACAGAATCCTGTCCCTGAATAGCGGCAGATTATCATAGTTCTTACTGAACAGACCTGTTTCTTTCAGTATCTCATCTGAGTAATTGTTCTTCTTCAAAAAATCATACAGCCAAGATGAGTCAGATGGAGCATATCCAAGCATGAAGTTTTGAACAGTTTCACCTGAAATCTTACGGGAAGCTAAATAACTACGTGCATGCTCTGCATCAGACTTAGTTGAAAGATAAGAATTGAAACTCTTCATTATGCGGTTATAGATATCTTGAATAACCTTGAACTTATCATTTTCTTTCTTCTCGTATTCGTTTTCTTCCTTAAGTGGAACCCCAGCCTTTTCTGCTAAAAACTTGATTGATTCAGGGAAACTTAAGTGTTCCATCTCCATAACAAAAGAGAACATGTTTCCACTTTTTCCACAGCCAAAACACTTGTAAAAGCCTTCTCTATCATGGACAAGGAAAGATGGAGTCTTTTCACTGTGAAAAGGACAGCAAGCCTTGTAGTCATCAGTGTTTCCCTGCTTAGTCAAACGCACATACGGACTGATAACTTCACTTAACCTGAGTCTCTGTTTAATTGTTTCTACAACTGAATCTGAATACCTTGCCATGCTGTTACTTTAAAATTACTAAAGGTTCGTTATTAAGTCTACTTTCTAAAGCCTGATTAATTTCATTCTTTGAATGAAGATCCCCACTATTTATGCCAGGGCATGATGCAGCTTCACTGTCCCAAGATTCTTTATCTTCAACTATATGGGCCCAGAAAGGGTAAGTTTTGCACTGCACTGGTCTATACTCATAGACCTTGCAGCCTTTATCAGTAAGGAAGATACAGTCATAGTTTTTCTTTTCAAGAAGGCTGACCATGTAAAAAGAACCCATATCCACGTATCTGCAGTAGGTATCAATGAACTTGTCTCTTGTCAGTCCAAGGCCTTCAGACATGGTTTTAATATCAGTTTCACTTAAGAAGACGTACCCTGGTTCATCACTGCAGCAATGTAAACATTTTTTACACGAAAACCTAAGTCCTTTATCATAAAAACAAGCCATACATCACCTTAAGCCTTATAACTGAGTCTAAAATTATGATACGGATGAAAAGTTTCTGTCAATATTTCTCAGAATCTTTCATGCTTTGTCTTATAGAAGGGTCTGCTCTGGTGAACTTCAAAGCCATCCAAGGTTATGGAGTCGACGTTTTAGAGTCAAATTTTTTAAAAATTTCCACGCGGATTTTTTCAAAAAAGTTTATTTCCGCGTGTTTGCTGTTCAGTCCCAGTGAAATAAAATAACAAAAGTTTGATTGAGGTACTTGCAAAACTTCTTATTCTTTTGTAGATTAATCTTCGTCGCAAGACAATTGCCACCTTAGCTCAGTTGGCCAGAGCACGTGACTTGTAATCTCGGGGTCGTCAGTTCGAATCCGACAGGTGGCTTAAAAGACCTCTCAATTAGAGAGGTCGTATTATCGGAGAGGTTCCCGAGCGGTCAAAGGGGGCAGACTGTAAATCTGTTGACGATGTCTTCGAAGGTCCGAATCCTTCTCTCTCCAGCTCAAAAACCCCATTTAAGGTACTTTAAATGGGGTTTTTACTTTCTTAACTTGCCAAGTGTATTCAATACTGTATACAAAAATTAAAGGACCATAAGGATAAACCTCATAGCCCTTTATCTTATTGTTAAATCCTGTTATCAGAATGTTCCAAGATCTCCGGGATGTGAACCCTCTCTTGTTACATCTCCATCTGTAGTAAAGACATAATCCTTACCAGGAAGGATTGCATTCATCAGAATTCCTACGATTGAAGCTATTGCAAGACTTGTAAGAGTTACACTTGCACTTCCAATGTTAAATGTAATTCCATCTGTGAATCCAAGACCGCATACAAGGATCAGAGCACCAATAATCAGGTTTCTGGACTGTGTGAAGTCAACCTTGTTCTCAACAACGTTTCTGACTCCAATTGCTGAAATCATACCGTAGAGGATGAATGAAACACCGCCAACAATTGCTGTTGGGAGAGAGTTGATAAGAGCTGAGAACTTCGGGCAGAAGGAAAGAACTATTGAGTAGATGGCTGCAAGTCTGACTACCTTTGGATCGTAAACTCTTGAAAGAACCAGAACTCCGGTATTCTCACCGTATGTTGTGTTAGCAGGACCTCCGAAGAAGGCAGACATGGCTGTTGCAAGACCGTCACCGAGAAGTGTTCTGTTCAGGCCTGGGTTTTCAACAAAGTTTTCACCAACTGTAGCAGAGATGGCTGAAATATCACCAATATGTTCCATCATGGCTGCAACTGCAATCGGAGCCATAACAAGAATTGCTGTTACATCAAACTTTGCAATAGAGCCTGAGAAGTTTGTGCAGAACTGTGGAAGTCCAATCCAAGCAGCTTCTTTGACTGCTGTAAAGTCAATCAGGTTTGCTCCGAAGAGGTTAGCTATGAGAGCTATTACATAGGAGCCTACTACACCGAGAAGGATAGGAATAATCTTGATCATTCCCTTACCCCAGATGTTTGCAACAATAATTATACCCATGGCAAGAATTGCAAGTGGCCAGTTTGTAGCTGCGTTAGATACTGCAGAAGGAGCAAGGTTGAGACCAATCAGGATAATGATCGGACCAGTGACAATAGGTGGAAGGAATCTCATGACCTTTCTTACTCCGACAAGTTTCATAATCAGTGCAAGAACAAGGTACAGTAGTCCAGCAACTACTATTCCACCACCAGCGTACTGAAGCTTCTCAGCTGCTGAGATAGTTGCATACTTGCCTGTATTAAGAGCTGCAACTGCAGCATAACCACCAAGGAACGCAAAGGATGAACCGAGGAATGCAGGAACCTTGAACTTTGAAATCAGGTGGAACAGAAGAGTTCCGAGACCTGCCATCAGCAGAGTTGTCTGCATTGAAAGCGGAAGTCCAAAGGAATTTACAAGAATCGGAACAAGAACTGTTGCACCGAACATTGCAAACAGATGCTGAAGTCCGAGAACCATCATCTTCGGTGTTCCAAGAACTGTTGCATCTTTGATTGGCTGATTTGAAATTTCTGTCATATTTATTCTCCTAAAAAAGATTCCCAAAAAAAAAGACAACCACAAAAGTGATTGTCTTAAAATTCAATACAAATAAAAAATAAGGTGGTAAATTCAAATGCGCTTGTTCTAATCAAAGTACCAAGACTCATGAATCACCTCCTGATTTCCAAGAAGGTAACTTATCAAAAATATTTTTCTTTGAAAAGAGTTGAATTCCCGATTTTTAAAAAATTTTTATTTTATTTTTCTGCACTCCATGTAGTAGCGTTTTTCATTGGCCTCGCCCATTGAGAAAGTCTTTCTCGGAAGAGCCCCATCTTTAATAATGGTGTCAAAGAAAGTTGCCTTATCGATTGCCGGCAGGAAAATACCAATATTCCCCTTCTCGCTTCCCAGCTTGTCAGTCACATCCAGGCCGTGAATGTAGTCAACCTGATAGCCCTTCTCAATCAGTGAATCAAGTATTCTTTGAATTGTGCCTGCGGCAATGTTAGCCACCGGGTTTTTAATTCTCACATAAACATGTTTATTTTCCGTGCAGTACCCAAAGCCCTGAATAGATTGATCTACTAAGCGGGAAGCTATGCAGTTTTTGCACTTAACTGTTTCGTACTCTATTCCTTTAGCATTCTTCTCAAGCTCGGATAGGAACACTTCCTCTGGAACGTTGAAAAGCACCCTATGAATACTTTCAAAAACAAGACCAGGATCAAAGATGTTTTCAAGTTCCACAAGGCAGAATCTTGCTGGATGATTCTTTCTCTCTTCTTCAGAAAGATTCTTCTTTATATCTTCCCAGCAGCTCTTAGCGGTTGCAAAACTATGGTTTCCATCACCCATAGCAAACAAAAGAGGATTTGAAGGATTAAGAGAAGCAGTAAGGTTTTCAAAAGCTTTAAGAATGAATTGTAGGTCCTCATCCTTATTTACTAAATAAGCCTCAACCTTTCCACCGTTCTTCATAAGATCTGTCTCATAAACCTTTTCAAGCTTATCTTTCTTAGCATAGAGGTTCTCAATTATCTTCTTTTTTGCATCAGAGATAAGAACCATTATGTGTGGAATCTCCAGTCCAGCATCTTTTCTGATAGCTTTTCTAGGCGGAATTCTAGAAAGAATTGTGCCTTCTGTGGCTCTAATCAGACTCTTTGAATCTTTCTCCCAGCTGTATCTGTCCAGATCCAGTGCAGCCATAAGGCCAAGACGTGATGTGTTACCACAAGTTCTCTTAACAAGGAAGAAACAGTTTTCATAAGTATCAAACAGTCCCTTATCCATGTAGGAAGCCATGGTGCTGTTTATATCTTTTATTCTTTTTTCAGAGTCTCCATCTTCCAGATAGCACTCTGGGAAAATGAGTTTTAAGGTAGAAGGACTATCACCAACATAATCTTCTACATCTTTCCAGTATTCTTTTTCTGATGTGTACTGATCGCAGGCAACAACGGCCCACTTCTTAAGATCTACATCTTTACGTGGAATCATGATATCTGCTGGTCTAAGACCAAGTTCAATGAATCTTTCTGTGATTGATGACATATAGTCCCCCTTTTGGATTACTGATTTAAGTATAAAGTGTTTGCAACAGATTGCAACAAAATAATTGAATCTAGACCATTTATAACCAAACAGATAGAATGATTTTCATGTTGGGAAAAAGAAGAGTTCTTAGCCTTTTAAATGAGTTTTCAACCTTTTTAACTCTTTTAATTATTCTCTTTTCTGCCATGTATTTCTTTCTCTATTCTTTTCAAATAGAAGAAAGCTTTTTTATTTTTTTAATTAGACTTCTTGAGGCTTTTATTTATACAGAGGTTGCCTTAAATATAATTGTTATGTTGCTCTCAGTAGTTTTCTGGGCCACTGACTACAGTTTTGAGGCAGGATACTTCTTAAAAAGCATACTGAGGATTCTTATAAACGTTATTTTGTTTCTTGTAATTCAGGTTTTTGAGATTGCTATTAACAGGGGTTTTAGTATTAACCTATAAGCTTTTCTGCGTTGTACAAGCCTTGGCGGAGCACCTTAAAAGGCCTCTTGGAAACATCTATTATAGTTGAAGCCACCTCTCCCTGAATCTCCGGGCCTCTTACTAGGCAGTCTACAAGAGCTTCGAACCTGTTACAGATATTTGAAAAACTAACAAGGGTGGGCTCACCAGACATATTTACTGATGTTGAATAGATAGGTGAATCTAAGGCTTTAAGCAGTTTCTGTAAGAACGGATCATCAGGAACTCTGATTCCAATGGTTCCGCCTTCTTTTGCATTTAAAATAGCTGTAAACGGAGCTGGCCATGAATCAAGTACTTCTTTGGGTATATCTGTAGCAAGATTAGTAGCCTGTTCTTTTGTGGCAAGAATCAGAAATGGTTTATCAGCATCCCTTCCCTTTATTTCCTTAAGAGGCTTTTCTCCAAGGCCGTAGATGGCGCATAAGCCATAGATAGTATCACACGGAAGAACAGCAACAGCGCCTTCAGCCATCAATGTAGTAAGAGTCTGTAGTGTCTCCGGGTTTGTCTTGTTCAATATCATCTTCTGTTTGCCTCTTGGAATCCAGAATTGCAGCAAAAAGTACAACAATTATGGAAATGCCTGCTGCAATCAGAATGCATGTTAAAGGTTTTAAGGGAGTAAATTCAATTACCTGTGGTTTGTTTTCGGCTACATAGTAGCTTTCCTGAAGGGCTGGAGTTTGAAATCTGTAGACTTCATCTCCTTCTACATAGTAACCAAGACTGATAGCTGCATCTCTCAGCCCTTCTTCTGTAGAAAGTTCTTCTCTCTGTTTCTCAAGAGCCTCAAGCTCTGTGTTCATGCTGTCTTCTTCGTATTCAATTACATGAAGTTGGCTCATCAAGGCTTTGTTGTAATAGTATCCGTTAGTTCCGAAAATACCGGTAATTAGAAAGAAAAAACTGAGAGTTAATACTAGAAACATTAAAATGTATTTTCTTGTCTTGGACATGTGCAATTTCTATAATAATGTCAAAAGCAAAATTGTAAAAGAGGTGTTCACTTGACTGCAGTAACTGTTATAAAGCTAGTCTTTATTCTTCTCGGCCTTATAATTCTGCTTATTGGAACACTTCATAGTATCAAGAAATCTGGCGAAAGTATTGAATTAGATAAACTTCCCCCTACTTCTTACCCTTCTTCTTATTTTAAAGAACACCTGGTTGAAGACGACCCTGAGGCGTTCGAGGCTGAAGATATTGAAGAAATAGAAGAACTTGAGTCAGAAGAACTTAATCTTCATGATTCAGAGTAAAAATCATCCTGTCTTTGCATAGAACTGTTTCTGGAAACACTTCTTTTGCTTCATCAAGTAGACTGTAAAGCTCTCTATCTGTGTACCTGGGACTGTAGTGAATAAGTCCCATCTTTTTTACCCCCGCCTGAAGAGCTATAGTTGCACTTTGAGTACTTGTCATGTGCTTCTTCTCATAAGCGTCCTGTGAAAGATCTTTAGTAAACATGCCTTCACATAGTAGCAGATCAGAATCTTTTACATAGTTTGCTATATGCGACATATAGACAGTGTCCGTTACATATGAGAATTTGATTCCCTTTCTTCTTTGGCCGAGTACCTGTTCTGAAGTGACAGTTGTTCCATCTTCCAAAGTGACACTCTCACCTCTTTGCAGTTTTCCCCACATGGGACCCATAGGAACCCCAAGAGAAGTTGCCTTCTCAACAGAGAACTCTCCAGGACGGTCTTTTTCAGTTAAAACATAACCATAGCAAGGTTTTGTATGTAAAAGAGGAATGGACTCTACCTTGTATTCATCATTTTCACAGATAACACCAGGCTCTACAGGAATTACCTTAATCTGGTAGTTTATGTACATATCCAGTAGCTTTCTGTTTGAGTCAATGTAATCTTTCAGTTTCTCTGGTCCATATATATACAATGGTTCAGTTCTCTCTACTTGAGAAGAGAGCATAAGAAGTCCCGGAAGCCCTGTAACATGGTCAGCGTGCATGTGTGAAATAAAGATAGAATTAATCTTTTTCCAGTGCAGGTTAAGCATTTTCAGGCTTACCTGTGTTCCTTCTCCGCAATCAAATAAAAACAAATCCCCATTTCTTCTGACCATAGCAGAAGTAAGGAACCTTCCAGGGAGAGGCTGCATTCCACTTGTACCTAAAACAAAGACTTCAAAACTCATAGAAAAGAGAATAACAGTTTTACAGACTTGTGAACAGTTGAATAGGTGTAATCCTACCTGTCCTTCTTAATGTTATCCTAACAGTAATGAAACTGATTATGAGAAGTGTCATTAAAAGAAGAGAGATTCTTAAGAAAGGAACTGTTACATCAAAATCAAGTAAATAGAAAGATAGGCCTTCAAGACCTTTGTCTGAGAGATAAGTAAGAATTGGTCCCATGTTTAAAGAAAGTAGAAGACCAATAAGCAGTCCAACAAGAATTCCAGCAATAGTAACTGTATACACAGAAACAAATAGAGAATTCTTTATCTGTGAATTATTAGCTCCGAGAAGCTTGTAGATAGCTATATTCTTCATATCATCTTCAACTATCTGATTCGCAACAGACGCTGTGTAGAACGCAGCAACCGCCACTACCAGAAGAAGAATAATCATAATCATCTGACGGCTAGAGACAAAGTTTTCATACACAGCAGTGTTCTTTGAACTCCAAATAGATGTTTCAGCTAAGCTTGGCAAGTAAGAAAGAACACTGTTTAAATCTTCTGAATATGGAGAATTAACAATTAATTCATAAATAGGAGTTTCATTAGAAAAAAGTTTAATAGCGTATTCATTGTCTACAAAACTTAGGTTCTTATCTAGGCTGTCATAGCCTGTGTAGAAGATTCCAGTAACTCTTGCCAAAACCGGTCTTAGTACCCTATCAGAGTTTTCAGGTACAATCATCATGGCTACCTTATCTCCAACTCCTACATTTAGTTTTTCAGCAGTAGAGCGACTGATAATTATCCCACTGAGGTTGGACTCATCTTCTGCTTGTGAAACAAAGTGAATCTGGTTACTTCTTTTCTCATTAAAATAGCTATCTGTAACACCTTTAACCATTAAAGGAGAAGTTTCAGTTGAAGAGTAAATAAGAACATTTCCATAAATTACTGAATCAGCACTGTAAAGCATCTGTTCAGGGATAGAAGAAATGTCTTCTCGTGTTTGAATATGGCCATCTGAAAGACAAATGTACTTTTCGCTTATACCATTCATCATGCTTTCAGAAAAAACAAGAGCAAAGATCAAGGGTGCTGTTACAAGGGCAATCAGTATGAAGCAACCTAGTAATCGAGAGCCGGATTTAAGTTTTCTGAAAACGGTAATCTTGGTAAAAGGATTCATTTTGCACCCTTCATAAGAGTTAGTTTTCTGTTTGATAGAAGATAAACATAATCGCACTTGTTTGCAAAATCATTGTTATGAGTAACAAGAAGAAGACTTTTGTGCTGAGATTTAACAAGGGAAAGTAGCAATTCTTCTATTTGGGAAGCGTTCTCTTCATCAAGAGACCCAGTTGGTTCATCTGCAAGAATTAAGTCTGGATTATTCATCAGAGCTCTGCAGATGGCTATTCTCTGCTTCTCACCGCCACTTAGTTGAGACGGATAATGGTTTAACCTATCTTTTAACCCTGTCATTTCAAGTAAGTCTGCGGCTCGCCTTTTACACTCACTCTCTTTTGCTCCAGAAATGAGTGATGGCATAAGTACATTTTCCAAAGCTGTGAAGTCTTCAAGTAGTAGGTTTGCCTGAAAGATAAAACCAATATGTTTGTTTCTGTGTTCAGCTTTTTCCTTCTCATTTAAAGAAGAAAAATCAGTCCCACTGCAGATAACCTGTCCTTCTGATGGAGAATCCAGCCCTCCAGCTATCTGTAAAAGTGTACTCTTACCACTTCCGCTTTTTCCAATAATGGCTGTAGACATACCTTCTTGAGCTTTAAAATCTATCTTATCAAGTATAAGAAGCTCTTCACTGCCCTTGCCGGCAGATGGAAAAGTCTTTGAAATGCCAATTAGTTCAATCGGGTACATTTGCTATTACCTCCATTATCTCTTTGTTTATGGTCTTTCTGCATGCTGAATAAATCAGAATAATGGTTAAAAGAAGAACTCCAGAGCATATTAATAGTATTTCTTTTATTCCAATTACAGCACAGAATGGAATGGCTGTAAGAATACTTGTCTGAGAAGTGAAGATGTATATCAGCCTGTCAACCAGATAGAGTATGTTTTGAATGTTATTAACTGCCAAATAACCAAGGCTTACACCAATAACTTCACCTAACAAACAGATAATTACTGCATGAAGTAAGAAGATTAAGGAAAGATTTGAAGTTGTACAGCCAAGGGCTCTCAGCATGGCTCCTTCAGTCTGTTTAGTTTTAATTAATCGTCTAGTTGTATTTCTAAGGTTCACTACTAAGATCAAAAACATAAAACCCATAAAGATGTACATAACAGCTTTTTCAAGAGTAAGTGCTGAATATAGAGCCTTGTTGTACTCTTGCCAGGTTACAACCTTGGCTTCAGGATCTAAGGCGTATATTGCTTCAGCAAAAGAGGCTGTGTTCATTTCTGTGTAAACAGCATAGAAAAGCTTAGTATTTGGGTTTATTTCTAATAGCGCATCAATAGACATTAAAACTGTGCTGTTACTGTAAGTCGTACTGTAAGACCCGTAAACTCCGCCTACACTAGAATTAGTTGTAAAAGGAACTATAGTTGCTGTTTTTCCAGGGCGCAGAAATGTTATCTCAAGCTCATCTTCAGTTCTTATATTCATACTGTTTAACAAATTAAAAGAAACAGCAACTGAAGAACCAAGCTCTTCAAAATCTGTGTAGTAAATAAGGCTGTCAGAAAACCGTGGGTCTGTTACTAATGAAAAAGAGACTCCCCTCACTCTAGCTGTTGTACTCTTACCGTTGTTCTTATCAACGATCAGAACTGCAGTCTCGCAGGTTTCATGCACGGAGCAAGAATTATCTATGCTTTTTAAATCCTCGATTGTAATTATGTCTGAAACTACAGTTAAATCATAAGATTCAATATTTCTCAAATGCATTAGTTGCGATGTCTGAAGGCCATTCATAACAGCGCTAACTATCATTAGTGCTGTTATGCCTATGGCTATTCCAAGTATCTGCATAATAGCAGTTCGTCTTCTGCTACCGGTTTTAGAGAACGCATATCTGAAAGCTGTTTTTACTATGAACATTTATAGATATTCTACCTTCAATACTTTTACTAAATCAGAAGCATACATGATTCTAGCAATAGCCTTTCCTCTATTGTATATGGTCTTTGTTAATCCGTCATTTGAATAAAGGCCACTTTCAGCAATTGTGCCGTTATTAAACTTTTCATAAGAACCTAGTCTTCCGTTTGAATAATACTCTTTGTTTACTTCAGTACCTGTTGTAGTAGAAACACAAGTTAAAACATCTTCTTCATTGTATACATACTCTATCAATACACCTTCTTTTTCTTCTTTCAGAACCTGGCCAGAAACCGTGTAAGTATAGATAGTATCATTTTCAACGTAGACTATATTTCCGTCTTCATCATTAGTGAAATTTCCCTTATACGGATACTCTGGCTCGAGGGTGTTTAACACTTCACCTCTTTTTACAGCAACAAGGCTGTAATCAACAGGGTTTCTCAGGTAGTATTCAACGCTTACTTCTGATTCATCCTCAATTGTAGTAAAGAGCAACAAGCCATCCAGGTATGTGTAGTTGTATTTTACCCCACTCTCATCTGTCTCACTGATTAGGTATGTTCCCTCATATAATTTTATAGATTCTGAATAAACATAAAACATTGAGAAAATGATAAATAGACAGATGATTAGTTTTCTCATTTTCCTATAAGTGAGTTTATGTACTCTTCTTTATCAAACTCTTTAAAGTCATCATAGTGCTCGCCTGTTCCAACAAAGGCTACAGGAATACCTATTTGAGTTAAGGCTCCTGCTTTTGATTTTGAGTCATACTTTGTAAGAATTACAGCGTCTAAGTTAACTGCCTGATTAAACAACATGGCCTGACTAACAGCATTCTGACCAGTGGTAGCATCCAGTACTAAGATCTTCTTAACATTTTCAGGTTTGACCCTGCCTAAGATAATCTTATTAATCTTCTGAAGCTCCTTCATCAGGTTTTCTTTGTTATGCATTCTCCCCGCAGTATCACAAAGAATCAGCTCGTCTCCTTTTGCAAGTGCACTGGATATGGCGTCATAGACTACTGCTCCTGGGTCACTGCCGCTTTCCTGGTGAATTATTCTAGTTCCTGTTCTTTGAGCATGCATATCTAGCTGCTCAATAGCAGCAGCTCTAAAAGTATCTGCTGCAGCCATAATTACCTTGTAGCCTTTTTTAGTGTAATACTTGGCCATCTTTCCTATTGAGGTAGTCTTACCTACTCCATTGACACCAAGAACAAGATACACATTTAGTTCACCCTTCTTTGGCTCTAGTACCGTGGACTGTATTTTTTCAGAGATAGAATCTTTAACAAGTTGGGTTAGCTCATCTTCAGTTTTAGGTTTGTTCTCTCTTACCAGGTCACTGATTTCCATAGCATTTCTGCCACCGAAATCTCCTTCTATAAGAGTGTCTTCCAGTTCCTCAAAGAATGTTTCATCAAGATTTTTCCTAAGTCCGAATAAACTGGCTAGTTTTGCTCCAAAACCTAATTTTCCCATAATAATCACCTTTTAGTGTTGTAAGTAGCACTGTTATAATAATCAATTAAGCTATAAATCATGTTACCAACAGAAATTACTATTAATCCAGCTGAGAGGGTATCAGCTGTTTCATAGTAGAGATTATCTGAAGGTATTACTGCATTTAAGGCTGCCTTTAGTCCTATTGAAAGAAGTACTCCGCCAAAGGACAGATAGAAACTATCTGAAGACTTTTTATAAAGCTGAGAGTCGTCCATCCACTGTGGTTTAAGAATAGCAGTTATACTCTTTGTCTCTTCAGTAATAGAAGTATTGAAGTCTGAGTAGCCTTCAGCTTTAAGAGAAACCATCAGTGGCAGTGTGTATTTATCAATTACATAAGGGGTGTTTCCAACTTCTTTTCCGTCTATAAAAACACTAGCCTCAGAATTTGAAGTAATAGTTAATTCTGATTGCACTTCAACAGGAGTAAACGGCTCTTCTGTAACAGGAGCATAGGAGAAATATGTTCCTAGGTTTAACAGTTCTTCTTGAGTAAAAGTATCTGTTTCAGAAGAAATAACAGTAGATACTTCTGTTAACTCATCATAGAGAAGATTGTAGACAGTAATAGTTCTCAAGGATACGGAGTCCAAATCCCTTACTTCATTAAAAACAAGAATTTCACAGTTATATAATGAGCAGAGGTACTTGAGAACCATAGGGTCATCTGAGAAAGAAGAGTCAGAACTTGTTACCTTGATTGTAAAATCAGATTCATCTTCTTTGTATTCGTAAGAAGAGAGAGAATCCTGGGCTTTTTTAATATCTGAACTGCTTTCTTTTACATATGCCTGGTGAAGAGTTTCTTCTCTTTTAATTATTTCTCTTTCAGTAGTTATTTGCTTAAGCAAAATAGAGATTTCTTCTGAATAAGGGACTGTTTTAACAGTGTTTTCAAGAAAACTCTTTATCTCTTGGTTTGCTGGACAAAGACAAACATTAAGAGTTGAGGCAAAACAAAGAGTACAAAGAAATAATAAAAGCACAACCAGAAATAATCTTTTCAATTATTTCTCCTGATTCCAACGAAGGAATGATTCAATAAACGGATCTATTTCTCCATCCATAACGGCCTGAATGTTTCCAGTCTGTTCACCTGTACGAACATCCTTAACCATGGTATAAGGCTGGAAGACGTAGCTACGGATTTGAGAACCCCATTCGTTATTTTTCTTCTCAATAGCTTCTGCTGCATGCTCCTGTGCAAGTTTTGCACTGTAGTAGTCATAGAGACGGCTGCGAAGCATCTTAAAACAGAATTCTTTATTCATTTGCTGAGATCTTTCATTTTGACACTGTACAACTATACCTGTTGGGAAGTGAGTAATTCTGACAGCTGAATCAGTCTTGTTGACATGCTGTCCGCCTGCTCCACCAGCACGGTAAGTATCTATACGAATATCTTCACTCTTAATCTCAATATCAATATTGTCTTCAACTACTGGTGAAGCGTATACAGCTGAGAAAGAAGTGTGCCTACGTGCATTTGAATCAAACGGTGAGATTCTAACCAGTCTATGGACACCGGCTTCACCCTTCAGGTATCCGAAGGCATAAGGACCAGAAACCTGAATGGTAACACTCTTGTAACCACCCTCATCTTCAAGCATATCTAGTATTTCTGTTTTAAATTTATGTTTTTCACACCATCTGAGGTACATACGCATAAGCATGCCAGTCCAGTCACAAGCTTCTGTTCCGCCAGCTCCTGCGTGAATAGTAAGAAACACGTCTCCCTTATCATACTTGCCGTTTAAGAGAGTCTTAAGCTTAAGAACCTTGAAATCTTTCTCAAGTTGGAGAATTCTTTCATCTACTTCTGCTGCATAGTCTGGATTATTATCATCTTCCTCTTCATAAAGAGCAATCAGATCATATGTTTCACCTATATCTGTTAAAAGCTTCTCAAAAGGAATAACTACATCTTTTATAGCGTTCATTTGAGAGAACACGGAGTCGGCACGGTTCTTATCGTTCCAGAAACCGTCTTCAAGTGTCTGTTTTTCAAGTTCGGAGAGTTTAGATTTCAGACCCTCAGGGTCAAAGTCCCCTCCAAATAGCGTTAGATTCTGTTTTGAGCTGCTCAAGCAGAGCTCTGTTTTCAAGTGTCATGTTTATCTCCTTCTACTTACATCTACCCTGAACACTGATGAGAAATTTATTCTTTCTCCTGGTTCAAGTTTAAGCAATTTTTTAAATTTTATCTGAGTGTACTGATAAAACACCTTCTCTCCAAGATAGGTTTCTCCAGTATGCTCAATGTCTTTAGTTGAAAACTCAGTTTCAAAGTCATTAATAACAGAAACTGTAAGAGGAACACTTCTGTCCGTAAGTGTAAACTGTTTGGACTTTAAGGATGAGTCATCAACATTTAGATAGGTCAATGGCGGTTTTTCAGGCATGGAAATATCTAACAGAGTTTCAAGAGACAGGTTTGTTGTTTTTTTACTTCCCGTGTTCTCTATCAGATACTCAACAATGAATGAAGACTGTCTGAATCTGAAATGCTTTTCAAGATAGACTTTGTTGTCTTCCATATCTGCTATAGTTGAAAATACATAGTCAAAAGTCTTCTTATCTGATTTCTTACATTCAAAAACCTTGTTTCCTAGATCCATTACTTTATCAGTGTCGTTGTTTCTTAACAGATCTGAATACAAACCCGGACCATTGTGCATAACAAGGTTTACATCTGCTACGTTCACAGTCAACAGGCTTAAACTTGAGCCTCTCTGGTTTAAAAGAGCTGAGAACCCTTTTTGAACTATCATTTTTGAAGGCACATTTGATGAGTCTTCATATATTTCAATAGGATTTGTCTGAGAGGGGCTCTGGAAGAGAATATTAAAAATCTGTGCAAAGTTTTTGTTTACATACTTTTTTGTGTAAGGATTGAACCTGTAAGAAGGAATATAGGAAAAAGCTGATTCACAGCGGATAAAATGGTAGTCTAGATTTGTTCTGGCAGTAGAGTTCTTCTTATAGGACTTAATAATATCTCTAAGTGAATTAACAGTGTTAAAAGTCTTTGTCAGATACGGGTCTTTAAGGATGGCATTTGAAAGAGAAGTAATAGGAGCTCCGGTTATATCCCTTCCATAAATACCATCTGGAAAATAATTTCCTATGTTTACTTGGTGGCTTTCAAGGTATTCTGAAGGAAGAATACAGCCCTTTCCACCAGCCTTTAAGAGTATGTTAAAAACTTCAGCATTCTCCTGACAGTACATGAGCTGGTTCATATTGATCATGATAATTGAGAAAGAAGGCATGGTATTTTTAACAATCTTTCTGATTGAGTTTAGAAAACGCTCTGTAGTGTCCTTAGTTCTATAGGCTTCGGACACTTCTTTACTAAATCTGTCATCAAAAGGGAAAATAACAGTCTTCTTGCCAAGTTCATTCATAACAAAGGGTTTGTTGTAAAGAACTGTGTTCTGAGTGCTTGAATATTGAGAAATCATTATAAAATCAAGCGCACTTAGGTCCATGACAGAAACTAAGGAAGTCTTAAAAGCCTGGAACGGACACCAAAGGCCTCTTGGTCTCTTTCCAACCTTCTTTCTAATGTACGTGGTAGATTTTTCTATCTGTGCAGCAAACTCATGTGTTGGAATAAGAGAAAAAACAGCATCTTTGTATGTGGAACTTAAGAGTTCTACCTGGTTCTTATTTGCCAGGTTGTGAATAAGCATATTTATCTCTGGATGATGCTTTTCAAACCACTCAAATTCATTGTTCCCAAGCTTAAGTACCACCTTGTATTCAGGATTGTTATAGATGGTAGTTAAAAGAGGACTGAGCTGATGAGCAAGCAAGGCCTCGAATTCTTCATCCGATGCTCCCTGAGGTAACTGGCTATAAGCTCCAAGAATAAGTTTCATCTACGTCCCCTGAAATGAACAAATTACTTTAAATATTATATTAAAACAATTATTATTAAAACCATGAAACAAGGCTTATTTGCTTCTCTTTTTTCAAATCTTCCTGTAAAAGTTTACGGCCTGGTTGGCAGAAGTGGCTCAGGTAAAAGTTTCAGAGCCCAGTCAGTGGCCAAAACGTATCATATACCTCTGATCATTGATGATGGGTTATTAATTAAAGGAAACAAGATAGTTGTAGGTAAGAGTGCCAAACAGGAATCAAGCTTCATAGGAGCTGTTAGAAGCGCCCTATTTCAGGATCCAGCCCACCAAAACTCTGTAATTCAGGCTCTTTCTAAAGAGAAATTTAGAAAGATTCTTATAATCGGGACTTCTGAGAACATGGTTTCCAAGATAGCTGAAAGGCTTAATCTTCCAGAACCTAAGAAGATAATTCACATAGAAGATATTGCCTCTGAAGATGATATTAATACTGCCATGCGAATTAGATACACAGAGGGCAAGCATGTTATTCCTGTAGCTCCTCTTCAGATAGCTCGTAGCTACCCGGGAATTGTCTATGATGGGATTAAAACTGGAATCAGAAGAATAAGAGGAAACAAGATAGATATTTCTGAAAATACTCTGGTTAAACCTGAGTTCAGTAAGCTTGAGAAAAACACCATCTCAGAAGCTGCCATCAAACAGATGGTTAAGCACTGCCTGTATGAGTATGAAAACATATTGAAGGTTGAAGACGTTAAGTTCTCAAATACAAAAGATGGCTACAACCTGATTATTACTTTGAGAACTCCGGTCGGACTGGATAGTAAGAAAATACCTGAGCTTCAGGAGTATATTTCAGACTCACTTGAGAAGTACGGTGGTATTTTGATTAATTCAGTAGATCTTAATGTGCAGCTTTGGAAGTAGAAATCTTGTTTCTTTTCATGTAGAAAGCCCTGTTTCGGGCCTTTCTTGCACTATTAGACTGGCTCTTCGTATTTCTCTGACTCTCTTTTCTAGTTTTTCTTTTAAGAGCAAACCCGTTATCAGCCATATACTGCTCAGTAGCCTTTTCTAACTCAGAATTAGGTGGAGTGTTCGGACTGATTATAACCTTCATCTGCCTAAAGATTTCTTTGAAAACTTCTTCGTTTGACAGCTCTGGTGCACTTTCAGTAACAAAAGGAGCAGTTAATCTGTAGTACATAAGAGATATAGGAACCTCTTCACCCTTTGTTTTAAACTCATTTACTTCTTTATCCAGTGTCTTTAGTGAATCATAGAGATGATGGTACTTAACATAAACAGAGAGACAAGGAAGGATGTAGACCAGAAGTCCGTACTTCTGAAGATCTCTAATTATCTTTTCGCTGTAGCCGCTAGAGAGAATCTTATTCACTTCTTCGGTCAGGCGTGACGAGCTAACAGATTCAAGCATGAATGAATATTTCTTAATGGCAATCCTAAGAGAGACGGTCATGGAGAAGCCGGTAATTGCCTCAAGCTTGATAGCTCTAATCATTCTCACCGGGTCCTCTATAAAGGTCTTGTTAAGAGGAATCAGGGAACGGATCTTTTCGTTCTTTAAGTCTAGAAGGGCCCTGTTAAAATCAGTGATTGTCCTATCTATTGGGTTGTAGTAGAGGCTATTTATTGAGAAATCTCTACGGGAAGCGTCTTCTTCTATGCTCCCAAAGTTGTTATCTGAATAGTCTGAGTGCTCTACGGTGCTCCTGAAAGTGGATACTTCGAAGATCTTGGCACCGTACACAACATGCACAATCCTGAATCTGTGCCCTATAAGCCTTGAGTTCCGAAATAGCTTGTGCACCTGCCTAGGGGAAGCGTCGGTGACAATATCAAAGTCCTTGGGACTGTGGCCCAGCAAGATATCTCTTACAGCTCCACCTACAATATAAGCTTCATAACCGGAGTCCTGCAGGTGCCTGACTATCTTTACTGCTAAGGGGTCTATCTTACTGCAATCAAGAGAATGTTCTTCTTCCGTATATACGCGGGAAACAGCTTTCAGTTTCCCGTTCAAATTCTTGTATCTTACTTTCATAAATCTATCAAATTATTATAGAATTGTTATGTCATAATATTTGTAAAAATTCAACATGATGGAGTGAATATGATTGAACCAAAAGTACTAAAAGGTTTCAGAGACAGTCTTCCGTCACAGGAAATAGTTAGACAGAACCTGATTTCCAAAATTCAGAATATATTCAGAAGCTTCGGTTTTGTGCCTATAGATACACCTTGCCTTGAATACAGCGAAGTTCTTCTTGGGAAAGGTGGTGGAGAGACAGATAAGCAGATGTTCCGCTTTCAGGATAACGGAAACAGAGACGTGGCCTTACGCTTTGACCTGACAGTCCCACTGGCTAGATTTGTTTCAGCGAATTATGCTCAGCTGAAGTTCCCGTTCAAGAGGTACCATATAGGTAAGGTTTGGCGTGGTGAAAAGCCTCAGAAAGGCCGCTACAGGGAGTTTCTTCAGTGTGACTTTGATATTATAGGTGCTGATAACTCTCAGAGTGACTTTGAGATTCTTCTTCTCATTCACACCTGCCTCAAGAGTATGAATATAGGCTCTTTCAAGGTTCTGGTTTCCCACAGAGGACTATTGAACAGTTATCTGAATATAAACGGTATTCATGGGAAGCTTGATGAAGTTCTCAGAGCCATTGATAAGCTAAACAAGATAGGTCTTGAAAATGTTATCTCTATTCTCAGAGATGAAGGTTTGTCTGACTCAGATATAGAAGCAATCAATACTTTCATTTCTCTACCTAAAGATGATTTTGGAAAAACCCTAAATCTTCTTTCTGATATCTTAGGTCAAGAACCAGAAGAGATAATTAGACTTAGAGAGCTCTACTCCATGATGATAGAGTGTGGAATTCAAGATGACTTTGTACTGGATACATCCATTACACGTGGTCTTGATTACTACACAGGAATTGTTTATGAAACCCTTCTTGAGAAGATGCCTCAGATAGGTTCCATCTGTTCTGGTGGACGCTACAACAACCTTACAGGACTGTACCACAGAGACTGCCTACCTGGAGTTGGTTCCTGTATAGGTCTGGACCGGCTAATTGCCGCACTTGAAGAGACAGGAAGTGAGATAGTAAGGAATTCAAGATACGCTGATATTCTTATTCTAAAGAGCCCTTCATTTACCCAGAACCCAGCTGCAACAGTTCTAAGAGAAGCCGGCCTTATGGTTGACTGCTACTGTGGAGACAAGGGAGCTGGAGTGCAGTATGCTTATGCAGAAGCAAACAATATTCCTTATGTAGTAAGCAATTATGAAAATGGTCTTTTTACAGTGAAAGAGATTGCAACCAGAAATGTCTATGAAAATCTTTCCCTGGAGGAGCTTGTTGATAAGGTTAAATGATAGATCCTAAAAAACTGGCCGTCTGGCAGAACAGAGAACAGATTGTTGCAGCTCTTGAGAATAATCAGGTGATTATAGTTGAAAGTCCTACAGGAAGCGGTAAGACTACTCAGCTACCTATTATTCTTAAAAACGCTGGTTATGCTTCTAACGGAGTCATAGGAATAACTCAGCCTAGGCGTATAGCTGCTCTTTCTGTCTGTGAGTATATAAAAACCCAGATATCTGCTGAGAACCTTCCACCTAATTATTGTGGCTACAAGATGAGGTTTTATGACACAACGGATGCAGATACAAGAATTAAGGTTCTAACAGACGGCATGCTTCTTCAGGAGATGAAAGCTGATCCACTGCTGTTGAAGTACAGCGTAATTATGGTAGATGAAGCCCATGAAAGAAGCCTGAATATAGATTTTATTCTCGGCTTACTTAAACAAATCTGTATTGATAGGCCAGAACTAAAGGTAATTATCTCTTCAGCTACTATAAACACTAAAGTTTTCTCAACTTTTTTTGCTGATAAAAACGGAAGAAACGCTCCTGTAATCTCAATTAAAACAAGAGTCTTTGGTGTAGATATTAAGTACTATCCACTTCCAACTAAAGAAACTATTGATGAACTACCCCGCTCTATCTGCCAGATAATTAACCAGTTATTAAAAATATTTAAAGCTTCAAAGTATAAGGATAATGAAGACACTCTAGTATTTCTTCCTGGAGAAGCAGATATAAAGAGTTGTATAAGCTCTGTTTATGAATTTTGTGATCATGAACACTTACAGATCTATCCACTCTATGGAAGACTAAACAAGGAAGAGCAGGAACTGGTATTTGAAGAGACTGAAGAAGGTAAGATGAAGGTTGTCTTTGCTACAAATATTGCCGAAACAAGTCTTACTATAGATGGAATAAAGGTTGTAATTGACAGTGGGCTGGCCAAGATAAACTACTACAACCAAACTGACTTCACTTCTTCTCTTGTTGTCAGACCCATTAGTAGAGCTTCAGCTGACCAGAGAGCCGGTAGAGCCGGAAGAACCAGTGAAGGCCTCTGCTACAGGCTCTATTCAAAAGAAGACTATGATGGCAGAAGAAAGTTCACCCAAGAAGAGATACTTAGAACTGACCTATCTGAAGTTGTTTTAAGAATGGTAGATTTAGGAATTAAGGACTTTGAGACCTTCCCGTATATAACCAAGCCTGACAGAGCTGCGCTTAAGAGCGGAGAAAACACTCTAATTCTGCTGGACGCTATAGACAAACACAGAAACCTGACCCATATAGGAAATATGATGGTCAGGTACCCTCTTCTACCCCGTCTTTCAAGGTGTATAGTTGAGGCTATAAACAAAGATCCTGACATAATCCTCAGTGTAATCATCTGTGTCAGTTTCCTTTCCTGTAAGACACCTTTCGTTCTTCCTCAGGGAGAAGAAGACATGGCAAGGCACGCACATAAGGCTTTTTCAGATACTTCTCTTGGAGATTTTATAGGTTATCAGCGTCTCTATGAGAAGTACAAAGACTTGAAAACAGAAAAACTCAGAGAAGGTTTCTGTTCCATGCATTATCTTGATAAACAGAGTATGGATGAGATACTTCATGTTGTGAACCAGCTTTGTGAGATAACCCGTGAACTTCAGATTCCTGTTGTGGAAAAGCCTCTTGTCATAAATGAGGATTTTGCAAGAAGGTGTCTTACCTGCCTGGGTACGGGACTTATCCAGTATATATGTGTCAAAAAAAAGATGAACTCGTATAGAACTATTGCTGCAGATGAGATTTATATTCATCCGGGCTCCTCATGGTTCAGGATTCCTCCAAGCTACATTCTGGCAGGAGAAATAGTACAGACTAGTAAGCTCTATGCCCGTTCGGTCTCACCTCTTAACAAAAAATGGATTGAGGAGATTTCCCCTTCCCTTGTTCAGAAGCTTGCCACACTTTCAAAAGTTTCACAGAAGCCAGAAAAAAAGGAAAAGACTTCTGCTTCTAAGAGTAAGAGTAACAAGGTTTCTATCTATGGCATGAGTTTTGATATGATAACCGGCTCTTCTAAGAAAGATGGCAGGATTGCTGTTGTGCCGTATGAAAGACTGCAGGAGCTTTCTAAGGCCTACAGAAGGGCCTCCAGGCACCCTAAGAGCATTAATGCATGTATTCTTTACAATAATTACTACATTCATTATGGAGACAGCCTGAGGGACATTGTCCGGCTAGCCGGACGTATAAGGGTAGATAAGTTGTCGGTAATCAATACTCTACCTCAGGAGATTTTCTATCCAGAGACTGCCAAGGACATGGTTAAGTACCTGAATTATCTTATGTGCCTGTCGCCTCTTAAAAAGTACAGGAACCAGCTTGGTTTCATTGAGCTTTGCACCGGTGGGCGTGGTATTTTCTTCCACGTAAACAAGCATTTTTCAGAAGCTGTTAACAACACTGCCTACAGCCTCCTTGCAATTATGGACGCAGATAACGACAAACGTTTCTCAGAGGCCTATAACAAACTTGTAAGATTGCTTGATTGAGTAACAAATATGTAATAAGGAGTGACATTGACTGATGCTGAGAATCCTTGCTCTTCTTTTGATTATACTTCTCTTATGTGTGTTATTTCGGACTTCAAAGGGTGGCCATGATTCACGTTATTCTAAAACTCATAACTTCATGGATTTTGATCCAGGTGTTGATAGCGACAAGGTTGGCAGCAAAGATTTCCCGAATGCAGGTCCGGATTCAGTAATGAAACATGAGTTCATGAAGAAACTGTTTGATGACAAATAGTCAAACGTTTCTCTGAACCTATAACTTGATTGAGCGCTATATATTAAATAAACTGTAGTTATGAAGACGTTGTTCCAATTCGGCAAATCCGTTTATAAAAGTGTTGAAGGTTTTAGTGAACTCTCCTATGAAATAGGAAATTTCGGAAATGACCTTTTGTGGATTTGTGATACTAATACAGCTAGAATGGTCAGGCCCCTTCCTCAACCGAATGTAATTATTAACACTGGAGAGGGAGCAAAAAATTTTACTACGTTGGAACGGATTCTTCAGGTTGCATTGGACGCCGGCCTTTCTGAAAAAGCTACCTTTCTTGGCCTTGGTGGAGGCGTGGTTTGTGATCTGACTAGCCTATCTGCTTCTCTTTTTCACAGAGGGTGCAAATGCCTTCTGGTTCCTACTACACTCATGGCCATGGGAGATGCGTGCCTTGGTGGAAAAAATGGAATTAACGCACGTGGGATAAAAAATGCCATAGGAAATACCTATGAGGCAGATGAAGTAATTATCTGCCCTGAGATGATCCGCTCCCTTTCAGACAGAGAATACTACAGTGGACTAGCTGAGATAATTAAGCACGCTCTTGTTTCAAACTCTAAAGAGATGTACCAGAGCATAGTTTTAGAAAGAGAAAAGATAAACTCAAGAGATTTAGATACTGTTTCACACCTGGTTCAGCTTTCTCTTGAAGCCAAAAAAGAAATACTTGAGCAGAACAGACAAGAGATTCTTAAACTTGGTCACGTGTTTGCAAATATTCTTGAGGCCATGACTGATTACAAGAAAACGCATGGTGAGTGTGTGGCTTGGGGAATAGTTAGAAGTACTGAGCTAGCTTACAAGTGTGGTCTGTGTGATAAGGGTTTTTCAGATAATATTTACAGAGTTTTTAAGCCATTTAAGTACCAGATTGACTACAGGATTCCAAGAGCTAACTGGCAATTATTTAAGAGCCTTCTGGCTAAAAACAGTACTTATAACAGCTCTAACCATAAACTATTAGTTCTTACGGACCTTGGAAATGTTGTCTCGTATGAGGCTGAAGAAGACTCAATTAAAGATGCTGTTGTTGAGGGTTTGGTATACAGATAATGCATTATTTTGACTGGACCGCAACTACTCCTATCTCTGAAAGTGCTCTGGAAGTTTATGCAAATATCTCTAGAGCTTTTCCTGGAAACCCTTCTTCAACCCACACCTTAGGCCTAGAGGCTAAAAACAGACTTGAAGAAGAAAGAAAACGTATAGCCTCTCTTTTAAATGTATCTCCTTCTACCATCTTTTTTACTTCCGGTGGTACTGAGTCAGACTCTATAGTCCTCTCTTCCCTTCTACATACCTTAACGCCAGGGACTGTTCTTTCTAGTGCCATAGAGCACTCAGCTGTTCTTGAGTACAAGAATATACTTCAAGAAAAATCTTGGAAGTTTATAACACTACGCTGCCCTGGTGGCTATCTAGACCCTCAAACAGTTTCTGAAGCCCTTACTCCTGAAGTGAGAATGCTATGCATCATGTCTGTGAACAATGTTACCGGTACTATTCAGAATCTAAAAGAAATAGTCTCAGTTGTCCGCTCATACAGTAAACAGACTGCTCGCCCTGTTCATATTCACTGTGACGCTGTTCAGAGCATAGGAAAAATACCCTTTGATATTAGTTCTTTAGACATAGACTCCTGCGCCATCTCTGCTCATAAGTTCTTTGGGCCCAGAGGGGCTGGAATACTATACAACAGAAACAAATCACTTCTTCCTCTATCTAAAGGTGGTGGCCAGGAAAAAGGATTAAGAGGAGGAACTGAGAACCTTCCTGGAATCTGTGCCATGGGAAAGGCTTTAGAAGAGGCTCTCTCTTCCATAAATGAGAACTACAAAAAAGTTTCCAACTACAGAAATATGATTGAAAAGACTGTCTTAGAATCTGGTTTTACAGTCCTCTCTCCTTTCTCTGGCAGTACTAAAGAATACTCACCTTATATTTTAAACATAAGTGTTAAGCCCCTCCCTTCGGAAGTGTTTCTTAGAATTATGAATGATAAAGGCTTCTGTCTTTCAGCAGGGAGCGCCTGCAGCACTAATTCAAGAGGTAAAGCTGAAAGCGTACTTGAGGCCATGCAGATAAAGAGTCAGGACAGAATGTCTTCCATAAGAATCTCAATCTGTGCTAAAAACACTGAGGAAGAAGTAGTCTCCCTGTGTGAAGCAATCAAACAGACAGCAAAGGAATTTAAATAAATGAATAACATTGAGAATATGCAACTATATCTGATTAGGCTTGGAGAGATAAGTCTAAAAGGCCTGAACCGAAGGTTTTTTGAAAAACAAATGAAAGCAAATATTAAACTAAAGATTCACCCTTATCATAGCTTAATTGAAAGAGAGAAAGGCAGAATCTATTTGTATGTTGACTCTTCTTGCCCTGAAGAGACTGTTTACAACACTCTAAAAACTACTTTTGGTATAGTTGGTTTCTCTAAAGCTGTAGTCTGTGAAAAGAACTTTGATTCAGTTGTAGATGCTGCTAAATCAATTATTGAAAAAGACCCCTTCTCTGATGGAAAAGGAACTTTCAAGGTAGAGGCCAGAAGGGCTGATAAGAGTTTTGAAAAAAACAGCTATCAGATAGAAGCCTTCCTTGGAGGCGTGGTGCTGGATAGATTCCCAGAGATGAAGGTAGATGTTCATAATCCTCAAAAAATTCTTTATGTAGAAATAAGAGACTCAGCTTACCTTTATACAACTCCTGTCTCTGGCCCCTCTGGTCTTCCAGTAGGAACAGCTGGCAAGGGACTGTTACTCCTCTCTGGAGGAATAGACTCCCCTGTGGCTGGATACAGAATGGCTTCAAGAGGCCTACGCCTAGACTGCCTCTATTTCCATGCTTACCCCTACACTTCTGAGCAAGCTTTACAAAAAGTTAAAGATCTGGCCATGATTCTAGCCCGTTGGAACGTAGGTATGACGCTTTTTGTAGTAAATTTCACTCAGGCTGAGTTATGGATTAAGGACCACTCAAAAGAAGAAGAGCACACTCTTATGATGAGAGCCTGCATGATGAAAGTTGCTAATAAGGTGGCTCAAAAGAGAGGCTGCCAGGTACTTGTTACAGGAGAAGCCTTGGGCCAGGTTGCCTCACAGACACTGGAAGCCATGTGCTTTACAAACAGCATGTCTGAAAAGCCTGTTCTTAGACCACTTGTGGGTATGGATAAACAGGAGATAATTGATACTTCCAGAAAGATAGGAACTTATGAAACAAGTATTCTTCCTTTTGATGACTGCTGTGTAATCTTCTCTCCAAAACACCCTCTTGTTAAACCAGATACAGAAACTGAGACAGAGAGTTTTAAGGAAATGAATATAGAAGAACTACTTGATAAGTGCGTTGAAAATATAGAGGAGTATCAGTTTTCCTATAGAGTCTGATCAGCGCTTTCTCTCAACAAGGCCAACCTTTCTGTAGACCTTAGAAAGAGTCTTACGGGCTATTCTTTCAGCCTGCATGGCTCCGTTTGAGAAGACCTCATCAAGGTATTTCTTATCTGCAAGAATCTTGTTTTTCTCTTTAGTAATAGGCTCAAGAAGGTCCGCAGTTGCTTCTCCAACTGCTATTTTGAACTCTCCGTAACCCTTGCCTTCAAACTCTTTTTCAGACTCAGAAATACTCTTTCCTGTCACGCAGCTGTAGATGGTAAGAAGATTTGAAATGCCTGGCTTGTCTTCAGCAAATCTGATCTGTGTATCACTATCTGTAACAGCCCTTTTAAACTTTCTAATAATAGTATCTCTATCATCGTTTAATGAGATGAAAGCGTTTACATTTGGGTCACTCTTACTCATCTTCTTTTCTGGATCCTGAAGGCTTGCTATTTTTGCTCCGGTAGCAGAAATATAGGGCTCTGGAACCTTGAAAGTCTCTGAATACCTGTTGTTAAAGCGAATGGCCAGGTCTCTAGTTATCTCCAAATGCTGCTTCTGGTCCTGCCCAACCGGCACAAGGTCTGCGTTGTAAAGCAGAATATCTGAAGCCATCAAAACAGGATAATCCATAAGCCCCATGTTCACGTTATCTGCATGGTTTCGGCTCTTATCCTTAAACTGGGTCATCCTTGATAGCTCTCCTGGATACGTAATTGTATTCAAAATCCAAGTAAGCTCTGCATGCGCACTGACATGGGACTGCACAAAGAAAACACACTTTTCAGGGTCAATGCCGCTGGCAATGTACAACGCTGCGAGCTCATAAGAATTAGACCTCAGCTGTGCTGGAACCTGTTTAACTGTAAGAGTATGTAAATCAGCAAGGGCATAGATACAGGAGCACTCATCCATGAGAGCCTTCCAGTTTCTGATAGCACCAATATAGTTTCCAAGAGTCAGAATTCCACTAGGCTGTATGGCTGAAAACAGTGTTTTCTTTTCATCACTCATATTAATTCTCCATTAATTAATTGAAGTATGTAGTTTTTATCAAGTTTTTGGTCAAGAAGATGAACCGTTTTTTCATCTTTAGTAATTATCAAAGACAAGTACTCAGTGTTCGGTCTCTCCCCTTTTTGGCGTAGCATAGTTACATAAGCTGCTTTAAGAATAGTAAAGAAGGAATCAGTATACTCTTGTGTAGTAAGAGTAAAAGAGGCATCATAACTCTCTGAATCAGCAACTAAAAGAATAAAATCAAACCTATCAACAGCAAAACCTGTTAGGTCCATATCCATCTTCGGAAGCTCTGTTGGGTTTTTAACGTAAAGGCCACTTACATCTGAATAGAGACTGTTAATTATCTCTGGCTCAAGAGAACTTAGCTCTTTTTCAACAAATAGTTTTTCATAGATACTCTCTATGTCCTTAGTTGAAAAAAGAATAATCCCAGAAGCTGGAACGGCCACTTCCATCTTACTCTCTTTATGAATCCAGTAAGTAGAACTACTACCCTTGATCTTATCAAACTGCCCAGAAGCGTTTACTGCTGCAGTTACTATTGTTTTAGAAAACTTACCTTCTATAGCTCCGTAAAGAATTCCAGTATCAGGATCCAAAGAGCCTGAAACGCGCTCTACATCTAAAGGAAGAGAGATAAAAGATTCATAATCAGTTGTGGTGAAAATATACTTCCCATCTTCAGCAATTGCACTTACAAAAGGTTTCTCATCTGTGAAAGGATTAACACTTGCACAAGAAACAAGAAGTAGAACAACTGCTGAAAATAGAAGTATTTTTTTCATTACGCCTTCTCTATCTCCATAGTAAAGTCTTCAGAAACGTTACTTAGAACAAAATCAAGAGAGAGTGCTAGAGTTTCATTTTTAATATACTCACCGAAAGAGGAGCAAACTTTTCCAACTACTTCATCTCCTGAGATCTTAAGTTTAATTCTATCAGAGACCTCAAAGCCTTTTTCTTTTCTGGTGTTCTGTACAGAACGGACAATATCCCTGGCTATTCCTTCATAAAGCAAATCTTCAGTTACCTCAGTATCAAAACCAATAGTAATATCTCCCTGGTTGATTATCTTCAGATTCTCTTTCTCATGGCGGACTATTACCAGATCCTTGTCGGTAAGCTCAATCTTCTCTCCTTCTCCGTACTCAATAACATGCTTAAAGCCATCAATGAGAGAAGAAATAACTTCTTTATGTAGTCCCTGAATCTTAGAAGCAACTTCCTTCATGGACTTACCCAGCTTAGCTCCCAGAACCTTGAAGTTTGCCTTGGCTTCATAATCAACAAGAGAAGATTCATCACTCTTAATATCTACTTCCTTAACATTCAGCTCTTCAGCAATAATGCTTCTCATCTGCTCAAAGATCTTTCTATCTTTTTCAAGACGGTCTACAAGAATTACCTTATTTAGTGGCTGTCTGTTCTTAATATTGTTAGCACTTCTAAGAGCTCTACCCATGGTAATGGCATCTACAGTTATCTGCATCATATGTTCCAGGGCCAGATCCCTATGCTGCTCACAATAAGGAGGGAAGTCACAGAGGTGAATACTTTCTGGGTCGCTCTCCTGCTTCAGATTCTGATAGATTTCTTCAGTTGTGAAAGGAATAATCGGACAAGCAAGCTTACAGAAAGTCATTATGACCTTATAGAGAGTGTCATAAGCCATCTTCTTGTCTCCATCATTCTCGCTCTTCCAGAATCTTCTTCTGCTTCTTCTTATGTACCAGTTGTTAAGACTGTCCATGAACTGAACAAGAAGCTGGCAGGCAGTCTGAATATCATATGCACCAAGAGCTTCATCAACTTCCTTAGTAAGTTTTTCAAGAACTGAGATAATCCATCTGTCCAGAGGATTCTTCAGTTTTGAGAACTCAGTCTCTGAAACAGTGTAATTATCAAGATTCGAATAAGTTACAAAGAATGAATAAGCGTTCCAAAGAGGAATGATAAGCATCTTGAGTGAATCTTTGACAAGATTATCAGAGAACTTGAGATCATCAGCATGGACAGCAGAGCTGTTCATAAGAGCAAACCTCAGAGCATCTGCACCGTACTGGTCAACTATTACCATCGGGTCTGTAAAGTTTCCCTTACTCTTAGACATCTTCTCGCCGTCTTCAGCGAGAATAATTCCATTTGTAATATTGTTCATAAAGCACGGCTTATCAAACAGGGCCGTTGCCATGATTGAAAGAGTGTAGAACCAACCACGTGTCTGATCCAGGCCCTCACAGACAAAGTCTGCAGGGAAAATCTGCTCAAAGCGCTCCTGATTCTCAAACGGATAGTGAAGCTGACCATAAGGCATGCTTCCGCTTTCAAACCAGCAGTCAAGAACATCCGGGACTCTTCTCATGGTGCCCTTTCCATCCGGGCTTGGCCATGTTAAATCATCTACATAATGCTTATGTAAATCAGTTACCTTCTTTCCGCTCTTCTCTTCAAGTTCAGCAATAGAACCGATTACCTCAGTATAATCAGAGCCGTCACACTGCCAAACAGGAATAGGGTTTCCCCAGAACCTGTTTCTTGAAATGGCCCAGTCCCTGGCTCCTTCAAGCCACTTACCGAATCTTCCGTCTTTAATGTGAGAAGGAACCCAGTTCACCAACTGGTTATTTGCAAAAAGGCGGTCTTTAAAGGCAGTAACTTTTACGTACCAGCAGTCCATGGCTCTGTAGATAAGAGGTGAACCTGTTCTCCAGCAGAAAGGATAGCTATGTAGGTAGTTTTCTCTCTTAATCAGCTTTCCCTCTTCTTTCAGGCGCTGAATAATTAACTTATCAGCATCTTTGACAAAGAGTCCTTCATACTCTTTAACTTCTGAAGTGAACTTACACTCATCATCAATAGGACAGACGACAGGTATACCTGTTCCTTTGAGTACATCGTAGTCATCTTCTCCGAAACCAGGAGCAGTATGAACTATTCCACAACCATCTTCGGTTGTAACATAGTCGCCAAGGACAGTAACAAAAGCTCCTTGATCAAAGAGGTTTGCAAAATAAGGGAACAGTGGCTCATACCTTCTTCCGGCCAAGTCTTTACCCTTGTATGATTCAATTATCTCGTAGTCCTTCTCGTCTTTGTAATAAGAAGAAAGTCTGTTTTTACCTATATAGTAAAAATCTCCTGATGCAAGATCTTTAATCTTAACATAGTCAATCTCTGGGCCAAGAGCCAATGCAAGGTTTGACGGGAGTGTCCACGGAGTTGTTGTCCAAGCAAGAAAATAAGTGTTCTCAGTTCCCTTTTCAAGGAATCTTACAGTAATGGCGGGATCAGTTACATCTTTGTAACCACCAAGGTTAACTTCCATGTTCGAAAGAGGACAACCGAGACCCGGGCTGTAAGGTAAAATATTATAACCTTTGTAGATTAATCCCTTGTCATATAGAGACTTAAATACCCACCAGATGCTTTCCATGAACTTTGGATCCATGGTTCTGTATCCGTGTTCAAAGTCTACCCAGCGGCCCATTCTTGTTATTTCTTTCTTCCAGTCAGCTGTGAAGCGAAGGACTATTGAGCGGCATTCTTCATTGTATTTGGCAACTCCATAATCATGAATTTCCTTTGAGCTAGAGATACCAAGCTTCTTTTTCATCTCATTTTCAACAGGTAGGCCATGGCAATCCCAACCCCAGTTTCTGACTACTCTCTTGCCTTTCATAGTCTGATAACGAGGAATTACGTCTTTGATTGTGCCCGGTACAAAGTGTCCATAATGCGGATGCCCTGTAGCAAACGGAGGTCCGTCATAGAATGAGAATTCATTGTCAGGACTTCTGTTTTCAACAGACTTTTTAAAAATATCATTCTCTTCCCAATACTTCTGAATCTTTACTTCCATCTCAGGAAAATTCTGTTTTGGGTTAACTGGTTTAAACATTGAATTATCTCCAAATTTTTTTGATTCAGTATACCTAAATATAAGACTCTCTCTCAAGTATGCTTTAAAAATTAAGGCTATTTCTGATATATTAAAAACATGAAAAAATTCCCGGTTCCGGCAAAGATCAAGAAGATGTCCTCTATATTTAAAGATGCCGGCTTTTCCCTCTATATTGTTGGCGGAGCTGTAAGGGATTTTCTTCTTGGAATCAAGAACCATGATTATGATCTGTGTACTGACGCTGAACCCGAACAGGTTATGAATCTGTTTGCTCATGTCATACCTACAGGAATCAAGCATGGAACTGTTACAGTGCTCTTCGGATCTGAAAGCTATGAAGTTACTACTTTCAGAACTGAAAGCTCCTACTCAGACTTCAGACACCCAGATAAGGTTAGTTTTGTTAAATCCTTAGAAGAAGATTTATCCCGCAGAGACTTCACTATAAACGCTTTTGCCGCAGACTGCACTACGGGTGTAATTATTGATCTGTTTGACGGATTCAGTGATTTGAAAAAAGGAATAGTCAGGGCTATCGGAAACCCTCAAGAGCGCTTTAAAGAAGATGCACTGAGACTTATGAGGCTTTGCAGGTTCTGTGCAAAGCTGGACTTTCTACCTGATGAGAAGACTCTTGAAGAGTCAACTAATCTATCTCCTTTGATTATTAACGTTTCCAGCGAGCGTATTTTTGATGAACTGCAGAAGACTCTTATGACTGACCACCCTTCTCGTGGTATTTCTTTAATGGAGATAACTGGTCTATTGAGGGAGATTCTTCCAGAGCTTGCTGCCTGCAGGGAAATAACTCAAACAAAAGTAAATGCAACAGATGTATTTGAACATATTTTAATCAGTATAGAGGCAGCCGCTGAGCATGATTACTCATTAGAAGTAAGACTATCTTTACTTTTACATGATATAGGAAAAGTTCAAACTATGAGCATAAATCAGTATGGAATTATGCGTTTTCATAACCATGAAGTAGTAGGAGCCGAACTAGCAAGAAATATTTTAAAACGCCTTAAATGCTCAAAT
>CAJOOY010000005.1 GCA_905236385.1 uncultured Spirochaetia bacterium | reverse complement strand
GCATCGCATTCTTACGGTTAACATTTTTTGCACAAGGTGCCTATTACACAAAAAATAAAAATGTTTGACTTTTACCCACATACGGACGGAAATCTTTGACTTTTACCCGCATACGGACTTGTTGTATTATGACATCATTTCTACTACCTCGTGGCACTCCGAGTGCGTAGTAATGATGTCTAAAAACTAATAATCTGTCCAACTTTTGGTGTCGTTGCACAAGAATATCGCCCTCAATATAATTCCATAATAAATTTCGTAAAGAATTTACTTAAAAGAGCACTACCTTGAAGAAATCAGTAATTATGGTTTTGGTTGCCCTGCTCTGCCTTAGTGCAGCCTTTGCAGCCGACAATTCTATTAAGGCTTCTGTAATCCCTTATGGATTCCAGATCTCAACTTCTTCAGCCGAAGGACAGGATGCTGTCTATTCCAGATATGGAATCGGTTTTGAAGCAACTTATCAGAGAAAGCTCTCCAAAGGTTTCTTTGCAGAAGCAGGTCTTGGCTGGAACACATTCCTTATGAGAGACGGAAAGCCTGCATTCACAAACCTTCTTGCCTTTGCAGGTGTTGGTTACAAGCTTAATCTCAGTGACAAACTTGCCTGTTCTGTAAACGCAGATGTAGCAGCAGACACTCTGTTCTACAATGGTAAGGTATCTGAGACTGTTACTCTCAAGTCCGGTCTCAATGCATCTCTTGCAATCACTGACAGCATCCACATTGGATGTGAAGGCACATTCGGCTTTTCACAGAAAGATGCAATCAACTATGTAAACTACAGAATCCTTCCCCTGATGGGTGCAAGTTTTGAGTTCTGAGAGGAGTCAACATGAAGAAATCAATTATTTCCATCCTTTTGACAGTTATCATCCTTGGTATATTCGCTGCGTGTAACGGTGATGTGTTTGCGGATATGCTCGGCCTTTGATGCCAACGGCGGACAGGGAAAGATGGAGCCACAGAAAATGAGCACTTCCGGAGGAGAGTTGAATCCTAATACCTTCACAAGAGATGGCTACGTCTTCTCAAACTGGAATACTGCCAAGGACGGAAGCGGAACGGCTTACTCAGATGAGGCTGAAGTAAAGTTTGAAGGCAATACTACCCTGTATGCCCAGTGGATTGAAGAACTGACAATTACCTTCAATGCCAACGATGGTTCAGAAACTCCGGAAACCAAAACTCAGAAAGTCGGAAAAGGTGTGGCAACAGCTTTGGATACAAATACATTCGAGAAAAGTGGATTCTATTTTGCACACTGGAACACTGATCCTGATGCCCAATCAAGCGAGTATGCAGACGGTGCAACTGTAACTCTTGAGTCCAATTTGGTATTGTACGCAATCTGGACTAGCAACTCCAATGTTTCTTTAACTAATGGAACAGGAATCAGTGAAGTAACAGGCGCCGGTTCATATGCACCGGGAGCTACCGTCAGCCTCGATGCCACAATGTCTGATGGATATAAATGGACCCAGACAACAGGTGGAGCCGATGTTTCAACGACAAAGGCATACAGCTTCGAAATGGGGACACAGAACATTGCCTACACGGCCAACGCCGAGCCCATCTCCTATTCCGTTGAATTCAACAAGAACAGCGACGAAGCTACAGGAACAATGGCAAACCAGAGTTTCAAATATGCTGAGGCACAGAACCTCACTGCCAATGCATACTCGTGGGAAAGCCACTCATTTACAGGATGGAACACCAGCGACGACGGACAGGGAACTTCTTATGCAGACGGAGCAAGCGTAAGCAACCTCACCACAACGGACGGAGCAACGGCAACACTGTATGCCCAGTGGTCTGAAGAAGCAACCGTTACATTCCACAAGAATGACGGAGTCACTCCTGAATCCACGACAACACAGCTGATTCAGTTCAATACAGAGACGGCTCTGACCAAGAACACATTCTCCATCGATAATTATGTATTCATTGGTTGGAACACTGCTAAAGACGGAACCGGTACTGCGTATTCCGACGAGCAGAAGGTCACGCTGACTGCGAACCTTGACCTGTATGCCCAGTGGGCAATTGATTTGGCTACCACAACACTTTCAAAGACCAGTTGGACTAATGGAAATGTCTATTCAATGTCCGCCGATGTGCCCATCTCGGATCGTATCACTGTCACAGGAAGCGTTACTCTCATTCTTCCGAAAGACAAGACCCTTACAGCTTCTAGTGGAATTACAGTTACAGGTACTAACTCACTTACAATCAATGGTAAGGGTTCTCTGATTGCTACTGGTTCTAGTCTTATGGCCGGAATCGGCGGTGTTTATGATGGAATAATCGGCGGAACTGTCATCATCAATGATGGAACTGTAACTGCAACAGGTGGAGTAAATGCTGCCGGAATCGGCGGAGGTGTTTACGGTGCTGGCGGAACAGTTACTATCAACGGCGGAACAGTAACTGCAACTGGAGGCTCGGCTAGTACGTATTTTGCTGTTGCCGGTACCGGAATCGGAGCAGGAAACGGTAGTTCATCACACGGAACTCTGATAATTGATTCAGGAATGAAGCTAGTTGGTGGTACATCTTCTGCTGATGCAAAAGAAAAAACTGATACAAACACCAGATATAAATACATGAAGATATCTCCTTCAACATAATCAATCAGATTAAGAGAAGGCCTTTCGGAAAAACCGGGAGGCCTTTTTCTTTCTGTTTAAAATGCAAGGCTTGAGCACTTTGAAGCGTCTTATAAAGTGTACAGGAGGCCATATGCAGTACATTTCAAGACCTATTGAGTTCAAGTCAATCAAGGAGATTCCACAGGAATCACGACCAAGAGAGAAGATGAGAAATCAGGGTGTCTCTGCCCTCAGTGACCTTGAGCTGGTGTGTTCCCTCATTGGAAAAGGACAGAAAGGAAGACCGGTTCAGGATATAGCAGAAGATTTTCTGCACACCATAGCATCACTGAACATATCGAACCTCAGTCCTCAGGATCTGGCCCAGGTCAAAGGACTGGGGGAAGCAAACTCGGCCCTGCTCTGCGCAAGCCTTGAGCTTGGGAGAAGGTTCCTTTCCTGCAGAAGAAAGAATCTCTCAAGGCCTGCGGATATCTTTGACCATCTGAGACACTACGGAGACAGGATGCAGGAGCACCTTCTATGCATAATGCTCAATGGAGCTTTGGAGCTGCTCTCGGTAAAGGTCATTACCGTGGGGCTTATAAACAGGACGGTGTGCCATCCAAGAGAAGTTTTTGCAGATGCTGTGGCGTTGAGAGCTAGCTCAATCATACTGGCTCACAACCATCCAAGCGGGAGCCTGGAGCCTAGTTTAAATGATTTAGAAGTAACGGAATCCATAGAAAAAGCTGGCAGAATATTAGGAATCCGCCTAATGGATCACATAATATTCTGCCAGGACTCATACCGTTCCATGTTTGAAAACGGCGATTATAGGTTCAGCTGATCACTCAGCCTTTTTGCTCTTTACCATTGAGAAGATGGTAATAATAAGGCAGATGGCGCCAAGAGCAAGGATAGCTATTCCGGCAACAGTGACAACTGCAGGAAGAGCCTTATCCGGATTTGAGAAGAGGATGAAGGCCAGAACGGCGTCAACAAGAGCTTCCCAAGCAAAGGAGCTGAGGTTGATTCTCTTGTCTATTCTTCTGCACATGATGGCGTTCTGAACTGCAACAACAGCCTCAAAGCAGAGGATGACTGCCACAAAGATCTGTATGGCTGACAGAGAAATCTCAGCAATGGTAATTGGAGCAATCACTGCAGCAAGACCGACAACAATTGAAAGAATACTCTTTACTATAGCCATGGTCTTTGTAACTCTTACAAAGTGCCATGAGCTTATGTTGAACAGGGTGTAGAAACCAACTGCCAGAGAGTAGACACCAGCTGTAATCACAATAACTTTAACAAAAACATCTTTATGGCCGAGTATCAGGATACCAGCAGCAACCATAATCAAACTAAGGACTAGTAGTCCAATTTTGCTTTTCTTATCCATTTTTTCCTCCTGGATTATATTTCATAACTTAAGTAGGCCCTGACACCAAGCTCGTCGCTAGCATTCTTTGTCATGGTCTTGTAGTACTCTATCTCAACTCCTACTCCCAGGCTGTCAGTCTGTCTTCCGTGAGCACCACCCTGGACTACCAAGCCCCAGCGCTGATCCAGGTCAGAGAAGCTTTCAAAATCAAAAGCGTCATACCTGGCCCCAAGGGCACCGTACAGTTCAAAAGACTTCTTCCAGCGGTATTTGCCACAGAGAAGGCCGGTAGCGGACATGTCCAGAGTTTTAAGAATCCCTTCCTCGTGCTTAATTAGCTCACTAGGGTTTGCAGTAACAGCAAACTGAACTTTAACACCTATGGCCAGTTCCCAGATAACAGCAGGTGTGAAGGTCACGCCTGTAACAAGCCCAACCCTTACATCTTCAGAATCTTGAGGGGTGACTACTGCCAGGCCTAAATCTATTAGGAAGTTTGAAGGCTCCTCTCTGGTGAGCACATGCTCCCCGTCTCCTGCGTAGAGGGCAGAGAGACAGAGAATCATAAGAGTAAAAATAAGAATTTTCTTCATTATTTTTCCCACAGCTTTTCAGGGTAGAGGCCCATCTTTGTCTTTTCAGCAAGGTTCTGTCTGACAGTCTCGCGGTCTTCCTTGTATGTCATTCCAAACCATCTGTCCTCTGTTGAGAAGACCTTCATGGTTCCGTTTCCGGTGGCAACAATCTCGCCGGCGCAGTTTGGAAGAAGAACCTCAGTCTTTGGTTCAGAAATGTTGTCCTTGATGAAGCGCTCCCAGTAGAGCTGCATGTAGTCAAAGGCTGCAGGAGTGAAGCCGAAGAAATTCATGGAGACTATTTCATCACCAGTGAGGCGAGCATCGCCTTCAGGCAGGTGGCTAACTATCCCCTGTGCGTCAAACTCAATCTTTGTGTTCTCTCTCATGCCGGTCAGAAAGCCGTCTTTGACGTTACAAACTCCGCGGGAGACCGAGCCGACCGGGCTCATGGTGTTTTTAAGAATGTAGCCGACCATGGCGTGGGCGGTGCTTGAGTTTTCAAGTGTGCTCAGGTAGGAGCCAAGAATTCCATAGGCCTCTTTGCCGTAGTAGTCGTCTGCGTTAATGATGGTAAACGGGGTCTTGACGGCATCTTTTGCGCACAGGACGGCGTGGATGGTTCCCCAAGGCTTTTCCCTGTTCTTGGAAGCCTCAATCTGGGCAGCGTCCAGCAGACTCTGCTTTGTCTGGAACACATACTCTGCGTTCATGTTACGAGCAATCCTGTCAAAAAGACGCTCTCTGAAATCTTTCTCAATATCAGGACGGATGATAAAAACAACTTTATCATAACCGTGCTCCTTAGCATCAAAACAGCTGTAATCAAGAAGGGTCTCTCCATGTGCTCCAACGGGGTCAATCTGCTTTATTCCGCCGTATCTTGAGCCCATGCCTGCAGCAAGAACTACTAATGTTGGTTTCATTTATCTATCTCCAATATAAGGCAGTATAATACAAGAGCCTTTATTTTACTATTGAGTAAAGTGTAACGTCAAAGATCAGCAGAGAGTTTGGCTCAATGCTAGAAGTTCCATTCTCTCCGTAGCCCAAAGACGGATGGATCCAGAATCTGTAGCTACTACCTTCTTTCATCAGGCAGATGCCTTCTGAGAAGCCCTCTATTACCTGAGTTAAAGAGAACTGAGAACTTGTGCCTCTCACAATTGAAGAGTCCACAACACTGCCATCTAAGAGCGTTAGTGTATAGTCAACGTCTACAGTATCTGAAGCTGTTGGAACAGCCCCTGTACCCTCCTGAAGAACCTTGTACTGCAGGCCACTACTTGTTGTAATCACTCCCTCTTCTTTAGCGTTCTGAGCCAAAAAAGCCTCTGCCGCCTCCAGGTTTTCAGATCCAAGATCCTCAACGTATGAAGTGAGGTAAGCTCTGTAGTCTTCAACTATCCTGTTAAACTCTTCGTCACTGACAACTGTGCCCTCAGCGTAGGCCATGGCGCCCTCAGCAAAGGCCCTGGCGTCCATATTCAAATACTGCTCCTGGTTTGAGTAGTTTGTGTAGTACCCAAGTGCCCAGAAGAACTTCTCAGGCACCGTTTGAGCTGTGTATGTGCTCTTTGTTTCAACTACTTCCGTGTCCGCCTTTTCAGCCACACCTGAAGCAGAAACTGCAAATGCAGTGACAAGAATTATCATAACAGTAAGCGTTTTTTTCATGCTAAATCTCCCTGGTTAAAATTATTTTTTATCATGTAGGCCTCTAGGGCACGCAAAAAACTGTTTTTATCCGCAAACGCTCTGGGGCCAGCCAGCCTGTGGGCCGGAGTCTCGCAGATGAGCCTCTCAATTATTATATCTTTAGGGATGCGCCTGAGAAAATAGGCCGTGCTCTGAATATGGCGCCTGGTGCTCGGCACGTGAACCTCTCCCTCAAGATAGCTCTCAAAAAGCCCTGTGCCGGAGGCAATGTTCAAATTATGCACTTTCACAGCCTCTGGATGAATTTTCCTGATCACATTAATTGTCTCATCCAGTTCAGCCTTCCCTTCCCCTGGAAACCCCGTGAGAACATGAACGCATAGATTTAATTTTTGCTCTTTAATAATTGTGGCAGCACCCAGAAAACACTCCACGGTGTGGCCGCGCCTCATAGCTTTTAGAATCTTGTCACTTCCACTCTGAAGCCCCAACTCCACACACACTGAGCCAACCTTCTCTTTGTAAGAAGAAAGGAGCTCTGCCTTCTCTCTGTCTATGCAATCAGGCCTGGTGGAAACTATAAACTCCTCCCACGGATAGAGGTCAATCACACTGTCATATATTTCTTTTAGCTTTTCTGTTGGAGCATAGGTATTTGAATAGGACTGAAAGTAGAGAGAAAAGTGCTCAGCCTTGTATCTTCTTCTGACAAACTCCACACCTCTCTGCACCTGCTCCTCAAGTGGCATGATTGTCTGTTTCAGAGTGCTATCTATATCTTTTTCAAACCCGCTTTCATGGGTAAAAGAGCTTTCACTCTTTCTGTGGTAGACAGAAACAGCTCCTTGACTGTCACAGAATATGCAACCACCTTTTGTGCGGCTCTTGTCCCTGTGGGGGCATGAAAAACCACCGTCCACACCTACTCTGTAGATTCTGTAGCCGTAGTGAGTCTTCAAATAATCAGAATAACTGTTGTACGGTTTTTCCATGGAAGCCTCAGTCAAAAACAGCAGTTTTTATCCAAGCGTTTCCGTTTGCAAAAGCTTTGAAGTCCATCTCTTTTCTGGCTGGCAGCTGGAAAGAGTTTAACCAGATTATTTTATCTGAGCAGGCCACTCCCACTCCCCTGTCCTTTCTGTAACTAACAACGGTTCCAGGTTTAACAGAAGGCTCTAGTCTCTCTTCTTTCTCTAAATCCTCAAAACCGCCCCAAACACCGGTTATAAAGATTTCTTTTCCATCCACCGAAGCATAGGCCTTTGGCCAAGGGTACAGGGCTCTGATCTGACAGTGCAGTTCCAGAGCAGTCTTGTTAAAGTCCAGCCGAGAGTCCTCCCTCTCTATCTTTGAGCAGTAGGAAACTTTCCCCTTCTGCTCTTCTGCTTTTATTTCAGAGTTAAAAACTCTCTCAAGCGTCTCAGGAACAAAGCTTGCAGCCCTTTCAGAGACAAGAGTTGTAAGAGTTTCAGTAGTTTCTGTTCCGGTAAGGGTAAAGGTGTCGGTTGCCCAGATAGCCCCTTCATCCATCTTTAGCCCCAGGGTTTGAAGGGAAATGGTGCACTCCCTCAGACCGTTTAAGATGGTGCTTTGAATAGGAGAAGCTCCTCTGAAAAGAGGTAGGAGGGATGGATGAACATTAAATGTGCTTTCAAAAAGAGAGAGAAACTTTGGTCCGAAAATTTTTCCAAACGCAAAAGTAACCAGTACCTGTGGCTTAAGCTCTTTAATGGCCTCTCGCGCTTCAGTTCTTATGCTGTCAAACTGAAGAACTGGTATTTTTCTTTTTATGGCAGCCTCTTTTACAGGAGAGGGAACAAGTGCTTTAGACCTGCCCTGAGGAGAGTCAGGAGAAGTTAAAACACCAACCACATCAAACTTCTCGCAAAGCTTTTCAAAAAGAGGAACAGCTATCTCTGGCGTTCCAGCAAAGAGGATTTTCTTCTTAGCCACGCTTTCTTCTCTTTCCTTTGCGTTCATTTTTCTCTCTTCTCTCAAAGAGCTCAACCATATGTTTTCTCTCTGACGGAGAAAGATGGTCTATGTAGAGCTTTCCATCCAGGTGGTCATACTCATGCTGAATAGCTCTGGCAAATAGGCCTGTGGCGTGAATGGTGAAGGCTTTTCCGTGAACATCCTGGGCAAAGACGGTTACTTCCAGGGGCCTGATAACCTCATGGCTTAAACCGGGGAGACTTAAGCAGCCCTCTTCATAGGGGCCTTCTTCAACTGAAGTTTCAATTATCTGTGGGTTGACAAAAACCTTTCTGATTCCTTCTGAGGGAATTCCAATGACAAACAGGCGTTTGTCAACACCAACCTGAGGGGCCGCAAGACCTACTCCTTCAGCCTCTTCCATAGTCTCAAACATGGCCTCTGTGAGAAGCTCAAGCGGACGGTCAAAATCTGTCACTTCAGTGCATTTTACACTGAGAATATCTTCACCAAGTTTATAAATATCCATCATCTGAAAACCTTTTTATCTTCTGTAGTGTAAAGACTTTTTCAAAGCATCTCAAGCGGGTCCGTATCCACTTCAACTATAACTGAAGAAGGACTGAAACTGTTAAGAGCCACAGAGAGTGCATTTATCATTCCATTCATATCAGTGGATTTGAGGATAACCTGGAATCTGTACTGCTCCCTCACCTTCTCAATCGGGCACTCCTGTGCACCGAACACTTCATAGTCGCCGCCTATATTTCTGAGCCTTTTTGCAATCTCTTCAGCAGCCTTAAAAGCCTTCATCCTATCTTTGGATCTGAAAACAGTATTAATCAGTCTTGAGTATGGTGGGAAGGAGAGCTGAGACCTGATATTTAATTCAATCTTAGAAAACTCTTCAACCTTAGAAGAAGAGGCTAATCTTATAGTGTCATTTTCAGGCATGCGGGTTTGGATTATTACCTTCCCGCTTTCATCAGACCTGCCACTTCTGCCACTAACCTGCACAAGTAAATCAAAAGTTCTCTCACTAGCTCTGAAGTCCGGCATGAGAAGCCCACTGTCGGCCAGGATTATTCCAACCAGTCTTACATTTGGAAAGTTTAACCCCTTAGCAACCATCTGAGTGCCAAGAAGTATCTGGATTTCTCCAGAACCAAAAGCAGTTAAAGTCTTTTCTATGGTCTTTCTGTCTTTGGAAACTACATCTGTATCAAGTCTGGCACATGTGTGGGAAGGAAAAAGCCTTTTTATCTCATTTTCAACAAATTCTGTACCAACTCCGGAATACAAGACGTTAACACTACCACAATTCGGACACACATGCTTGAGTTTTTCTCTGTGTCCGCAATAGTGACAGACCATCTCATCCTTGTTTTTATGGTAGGTCATGGCCACATCACAGTGTGGGCACTTTAATTCATATCCGCAGTTATTACAGTGGTAGTAGTAGGAGTAGCCACGCCTGTTCAGAAAGAGAATAACCTGCTTTCCGTCTGAGAGTGTTCTGTGCATTTCTTTCTGAAGAACTGTACTGATCAGACCGTTTTCCTTACTCATATCTACTACCTGAACATGGGGCAGAGTTCCCCCTCCTACACGCTTAGTAAGATTTAGGCGCTTCATCTTCCCTTTTTCCATAAGAAGCCAGGACTCAAGGCTAGGGGTAGCACTGCCTAGAACAAGTTTTCCACCTGTAGCACTTAAGCGCTTTTGAGCCACCTGACGGGCGTGGTAGCGAGGAGCATTCGAACTCTTGTAGGAATTCTCGTGCTCTTCATCTATTATTATCATCTTCAGGTTTTCAAATGGAGCAAAGACAGCACTTCTTGCTCCTATTACAAAACTCACTTCTCCTCTCTTTATCTTTCTCCACTGCATGATCCTCTGAGACTCGGTAAGTCCTGAGTGAAGAATGGCTACATTTCCTTTAAACCTCTTAATTACCTGCTGAGCTAACTGATGCGTAAGTGTAATCTCTGGAACAAGATAGATAACTTGTCCGCCTTCAGAAACCACCTTCTCCACGCACTTTAAAAACACTTCTGTTTTACCACTACCGGTTATTCCGTAGAGGTAGAAGAGGGAGGAGTCTGACTCAGTTATCTCCTCAACTGCCTTCTGCTGCTCATCTGTAAGATAGACAGACTCCCTGGCCTCTCCCATTTCTGTGTCCAGTGCCCCGAAAGATATATCTTTCTTACCTCCTGGGATCATGGTATCCAGGATCTCACCCCTATTAGAGAAGTAGAACTTCTCCATCCAGAGGGCCAGGTTATACTCGTTTTCTCCAAAGAGAGGCTCTTTGTCGGTAGCCTTAAGTATTTCTCTGATTTCAAAATTACACTCAGGCTTCTCTTCAAGGACTTCTATTACATAACCTTTCTTCTTCATCCGTCCAAAGGGAACCATAACTCGGATTCCAGGGCAGATTTGAAGCTTTTCATCATCAAAACTGTAGAGAAAGTCAGTTTTCAGTGGAACCGGAACAAGGACCTTAGCGTATTTAATCATCTTCAGCCTCTGATTTGAGGATTGATTATAGAAGAGAGCCTCTTCAAATCTTCCCAGACAGGGCGCTTGAGTTCCATGTTTCTAAGAACGGCTGCAGGGTGGTAGGTGCAGATGACTGGGATACTTGAATCAAAGAGGAAGAGTTTCCCTCTGAGAGAGGCCATAGTAGAGTCTTCCAAGCCGGTCAGAAGGGTAGAGGCGGGCTTTCCAACGCAGAGAATTGCCGTTGGCATGATTAGTGCTATCTGCTGATAGAGAAAGACTTTACAAGCTTCTTTCTCACCCATTTCCGGGTCTCTGTTCTGAGGAGGCCTACACTTAACTACATTTGCTATGTACGTATTTGTTTCCCTGGAAAGACCTATGGCCTTCAGCCACTTATCCAGGTACTCTCCTGCTGGTCCTACAAACGGCCGTCCAGTCAGATCTTCTTTCTCTCCAGGTCCTTCTCCTATAACCATTACTTTTGGATGTATGGCACAACCTTCCCCAAATACAGCATGGGTTCGCTGAGAGCATAGGGAGCACCTGGTGCAGGAATTTACATAGGCGCCGAGCTTTTCCAGGCTCATCTGTGAAAAATCTTCAGGAATGGTGTTTAGAGTAGAGTGTACATGCCTCTCTTCTTTCTTAACAGCCGTATCTTTAGCTTTTTCTTTGACTTTTTCCTGTGAGAAATCTATTTTCTTTGGTTTTACAGGGAGCTTTTTTCTGAGAACGCCCTCATAGAGGTCCATTATGTTGTTCAGCTCTGTCAGTGCCTTCTTAGTGTTCATGCCCATAACGCTCCTCAAACCACATATACTCATTCTCATCATAACTCACACGCCAGAGGTACAGCCCATCTGACGGAGCAGTTTTACCGCAGTCAGCCCTGTTTTTGGAATCCAATACAGCCTTGAACTCCTCCGCACTCTTTCCTGCAGCTGCCATCTCTATCATGGTTCCGGTAACGGATCTGACCATATGATAGAGAAAGGCGTTTCCACATATTTTATAGCAAAGAACCTTCTCTCCGAAAACTGTTTGAGTAAATGAAAACTCAGATTCGTAAATATCCCGGACCTTACTGGGGGAGAGGTCCCCAGAAGAAGTGAAGGTTGTAAAATCATGAGTTCCTATCAGAACAGGGGCGTAAGAGTCAAGTAATTCCTTACTTGGGAAAGCTTTAATGTTTGTAATTAAGCCGTCTGAAAAGCAGTCTTTACCGTACTGTTCTTTGAAAAAGTAGCGGTACTCACGGGCCATGGCAGAGTAGCGGGCGTGGAAGCTTGGGGGCACATCCCAGCTCTTTTTAATCCTGACAGAAACTGGGAGAAAGGAGTTTAAGCCGTTACAGAAGGCAATAGCTGGAATAGTGCAGTTATCTATCTCCACATGAGCAACCTGTCCGTAGGCGTGAACCCCGCTGTCAGTTCTTCCACTACCACAGATTTCTACGTTTTCTTGGCCAGTAAGGCGCTGTACAGCAACTTTCAGTGTATCTTGAACAGAGATTCCGTCCTTCTGAGCCTGCCAGCCACAGAAAGCCCTGCCGTCGTAGCTCACTTCCAGAGCTATTCTTCTTCTACCTTCAGGGGCTGAGAACTCTTTGGGGCGCTTCCAGTCACTTCTAGCCATCTCAGGACTCCACAGTCTCCAGGACAACAAATGCAATTGCCAGAGGCATTTCATGAGTTATGGAAACATGACAGATGAGAGCAGGGCTCTTTTCAAGAGTGTGGCCACTTAGTTCAATAAAAGGCTTTCCGTCCTTATCCTTGCATGTGCAGATTTCAGAAGGGGAGATTTCAGAGCCAAAGCCCAGGCCTCTGGCCTTAGCATAGGCTTCTTTTACAGCAAAACGGGAAGCAAGAAACTGAGCTTTTATCTCTGGGTGCGCGTTTTCCAAAGATTTGTATTCTTCTAACTCTCGAGGATTAAAGATTTTGGTTAAAGCTCTACCGTTAAGCCTTCCGGCTCTCTCAATAGAAACAGCATCTGTACCTATGCCAAAAATCACTATTTTTCCTCAAAGTATATTCTTACAAACAGCGGAGAGCTTCTGAAGTAGACTTCAGAGAGATCCACATACACCTCAAGCTCATCATAATCAACCTGCACTGGAGCTATGGCAATTCCGTCACTGCTTACACCAGAGAAATCCGCGTAAAGTCTTACAGAATCAGCTCTTATCAAGTAAATTTCTGTCTCATCTCCCATAATAACCAGAGTCCCGGAGTCTGGAATAACACTGGTTGGTTCGTAGCTTTCAGGAAGAATCACTTGAAGAGGGAGAGTGACCTTTCTCGTCTCAAGAGAGGTGTAGAAAACAATTACAAAAACTATAACTGCAAAGATGAAACAGAGAATCTTTATCTGCCAGTTGCTGAAAATGCCGTCGTTAGAAGTAGACTTATTTCTCTTCATCTTTCACCTCCGGGGCAGAAGCGCGCATATCAAAACTATTGAACAGGGCCAGTAGGGTAGACTTAAGAGAAGGGTTGTCCAGGTTGTAGTAGAGGTTTGCACCGTATGCCAGTGAAATGGCCCCGGTCTCCTCGGAAACAATCATCACAACTGAGTCCGACTCTTCTGCCAAGCCCAAAGCGGCTCGGTGCCTGGTACCGAATGAGGCACTTATATCTCTCTGCTGGCTCAGAGGAAGGTAGCACCCTGCTGCCACAATGCGTCCGTCCTGGACTACCAGCGCTCCATCGTGTAGTGGAGTATCATGTTCAAAAATAGTAACTATAATAGCCGAGGAAATATCTGCATTCAGCCTTGTTCCTGTCTCAATTATGTTCTTGATCGGGACCTGTCTTGGGAAAACAATGAGGGCGCCACGCTTGGCCTGGACCAAAGTATTACACGCAGAAATGATAGCATCTATCTCTTCAGAAGAAGTTTTAGAGGACGCGCGTTTGAAAAGACCCCTTCCAAAGCCCTGAACAAAGGCCCTACGGAGCTCAATCTGATAAAGAACGCACAAAAAAGCCACAAAGGGAAGGGCACAGACCTTCATAATCCGCACCAGGACCTCCAGGCCGGTGACCATAAACAACAAATAGGCAAAAATATAAATGGCAATTGCGTAAGCAAACTGGGCCGCTCCGCCTCTGGAGAGAGAAATATACACATAATAGAAGAGTGCTGTCAGAATCAGTATCTGGACAACAACTCTGATTATTAAAAGTGCCACCTTGGCCCTCCTTTCCCAACTTTACAATTATAACCTCAGACGGGGACTTCAACAACCTCTGTTATGCCTTCGTTTTCCCCAGGCAGAGAGCTTCTGACTGACACCTTCACAGCAGATTTCTTGCACTCCTTTTCAAGAACCAACGCTACCTTTTTCAAATCCTCTACGCTTGTATTCATAACTATTTGTCTGCGCTGTAGGTACAAATCATCACTAAGAGAGAAGAGGATTCGCCTAAAGACTTCTGAGCTCTTAGTATTTGGGGTCATGGGCTTAAGCTCTTTTCCAATGAGGGTGACAACTATATTCTCTATCTCTTCCTCGCAGATTTCAGAAGAGAAAGAATTAGCAAAAGCAGAGAAGGTCTTTTCAACAGACGGGTCTCTGTAGGAAGAGAAGTAGAAGATCTTATCCTGGCTGTTGGCGCTGCACTCAACTCCGTAGGCTCCGCCTTTTCCTCTTATTTCATCCCACAAGTAGCCATAGGAGAGAATGGCTGAAAGTACTGTGGCCCTGGTCATAAAGCTCTCATCGGTGAAAGGAAGCTTGAAAGCTAAAGCGTTAAAGGAAGGACCTGAAGAGACTTTGAGAATTCTGTAATCACAGCTTCTGGATAAGGAAGGCTTACTAACTGCCACGCCTTTGTAAGGAGGCCTTACATTTAACTTATTAACCATACCCAAAACTGCTTCATGTATGTGTGAAACCTCTGCCTCTTCACAGCAGTATTCAACAGTTAATTTATTACTATTAAATACTTTATCTCTAATTACCTCTAGTTTGTCAGCTATACTTACTAACTTATCATCTCCAAGGTTTCTCAAAGAATTCATGTAAAGATAGCTACTTGTTCCGCTTTCTATCTCATTTTCTCTCTGCGCTTCCGTTAGTAAGGACGCCGCACTCATAGTGGCAAAGTAGTTTCCGTAGCTTAGATAGTAAGAGTCAAAATCAGAGACTATATCTGAAATAGAAGCCCTGATTCTCTCTGTATCTCTTAGAACTCCTTCTTGAAGCATCTCAAGAATTAGTTTTATAGCGTTCTCAGTATCTTCGTTTAAAAACTTAGAGAAAACATAAACAAAGCTGACTGTCTCACCAGTAGAAGAGGAGCCGCACATATTGGAAATAGACAGGCTGCCAGTGTGATTCTTAATCAGTGTTCCTATCTCTGTGTAACTGTGGCTCTTGGTGTTACAGATATTTAGAAGCCTTATGAACAGAGGAAGTAGATACTTCTCTTCGTCCGTCAGTGACGAACAGTCAAAGCCCATATGCAGGTACACTATTCCGTTTGTTCTCTCGACCAGACGGTGAATAGAAACCTTGTCTATGAAAGGAGAGTCTTCCAAAGGAGGGTTATCAAAAAGAGGAACTCTATCAGGCATGTCTGAGATCTTCATTCTCTTAATAGTTGAAATCTGCTCCTCAGTATCCTCTGTGGAAACAAACTCTTCAAAAGCCTTCTTCTGCTCCAGTAAATCCTTATCCGAGTACCTGCTCTTTCTCTTTATAAGCTTCTCATTCATCAAAGCCTTGTAGCTTTCAGTGCAGGAAGGGTCTTCTGAGACAGTAAGTAGGCAGCGGTTCGGGTTGTTGACTACATATTTTAAAAGCCACTTTTCAAAGTACCTATCATCTTTTTTTAGTCTTTCTTTAATCTCATTCAGTGTTCCAACCTTATCAAGCCCAAGGCAGGGAGAGAGACCTCTAAGCCATGTAGAAGAAGCACGTATAGCTGCCGTTATTCCAAAAGGCATACTTCCGCTCTGAATTTCTCTGTTTGAGAAGTCTAATCGTTTGATTATTCCGTTTAACAGATCTTTAGGAAGCCCTTCTTCAGCTATTTTCTTAAGCGTAGAGACCAAAAAAGCCTCTATCTCATCTTCTTTTCCCTTTAAAGCATTAGAAAAACCAACAGTGAAGGGCGTGTAGGAGAATCCAGAAGCTACACCTGAAGAGTTACTTAAATCTTCACCCAAATCCGAATCAGTAATAGCCTTGTAGAGTGGGGCTCCTGGGTTTCCTAGCAGGACATCTACAAGAATGGTTGTGGTCATACTCTCAACAGGATCAGACTCATCTGTTGTAATCCAGGATAAAACAACAGTATTTGTATCTTTTGCACTGCATTTTCTGGAATCTCGGACAAAACCTGTATTCTTTAACGGATATATTTCCGCTCTTGGTATAATTTTACAGCTGTCCCACTTGCTCAAATTCTCTTCAAACAAATACCTCTCTTCTAATTTATCCAGATACTCTGAAACCTCTAAGTCTCCAAATAGGAAGAGTCTGCAGTTAGAAGGGCTGTACCACTTTCTGTATCTCTTTAAATACTCATCATAGGTTAAATCCGCTATGTAGTACGGGTCTCCTCCTGCATCATAGCAGTAGGGCGTGCCGTCAAAGAGCTTCTTGTAGGCTGCATGCAGAATTATCTCATCTTCAGAAGCTCTCACCCCGCTCATCTCATTAAAGACCACTCCGTCAAACTTATCATCAAAGAATCTGACTCCCTCCTGCTCAAAGCTGGTCTTTCTCAGAAGAGGATTAAAGACTGCGTCTGCATAAATATCAAACAAGTTGTCAAAGTCCTTCTTCAAAGGAGAAGCAAACGGATAGAGGGTTTTATCCGGAAAGGTCATGGCATTCATGAAAGTGTTAGGACTGGACTGGGTGGCCAGATTAAACGGATCTTTTACCGGGTAGCGCCCTGATCCACTTAAGACTGTGTGTTCAAGTATATGGGCCACTCCCATACTGTCCTCAGAAGGGGTTGAAAACATGAAGCAGCAGCTAAGCTCACTACTCTCATTTTTTATATGAAAAACCTCCATGCCCGTCCTGTCATGAACGTACATGGTCCCTTTTCCGTCGTAAAGCGGAAGATCCACTGTCTTTTCAGAATTAAACATAGTTTCCCTTTAACCAGTCGTAGATTATGTTACAGATGTTTTTATAAGCGTTCGTCAGAGCTTCTTCTGCTGTCTCTCCAAACCCACTTACGTTCAGTACCGGGCTTTCTCTAAAAGTAGAAGAATCAAGTTTAAAGTAGAAAACGGCCTTTCCTTCAACCACAGTATGACAGACACCGGCAGCTGTACTCTGCCTTAGAGGTCCCATTCTAAGTATCAGGGCTGTTTCTATATCCCTATCTTCAATCTTCAGTAAATAAGAGAGAATCTCAGAATCAGATAAGTCCCCATCCAGATTCAAATCCGCTTGCTCAGTATAGGAGACCTTGAAAGAAGCAAGAGAGTCGGAGATAAGGCGGTTCTGCAGATAGTCTGACCAATTCTGATTTTCCTCTCTGTTCCAAGAAGAGTCGTAGGTGAAAACCACCAGGCCCATAAGAGTGCTGTTAAGAGTTTTGTCATAAGAGAAGACTGTCCTCTTCTCTTCAACCAACCTACTCAGCTCCTCTGCTGTCTCCTCGTCAAAAGCTCTTATTCCGCTTATCTCATCATAGATATTAAAAGTAAAGACTATCTGCCCAACAGTAGTTAGAGTGTAGTTTACAGACCTGAAGCGGAAAACTCCGTCAGAATCAGAAGTAAAGGCGTAAGAGTCTTCCCAGGAGTTACCTAGTCCGTCCACACAAATGTAGGAAGCCAGTACATCTGCCATATCTACCTTGGTTTTCAAGATGGTCTCACGCCTCTCCACCAAAACTGAGCAAGAAGCTTCTACCTGGTTTGAAGAGACTATCTTCATGCTAAGAGTTGAAAGTATCTGCTTCACTTCTTTGAGTATGGACTCGTAGTCGTAGCCATCTTCAAGGTTTTCAAGGCCGTGGGAGAGAATCATGGACTGCAGATAAAGCCGAACTGCCTTCAAGTCCTGGCTGTTTTTTATACACTGATCCCCTTCATCAACCAGGGCTATAACTTCTTTTTCCCTATTGTACTCTTCCTGCCTGGACTCAGTTCTCAGGTTGGTCATAATCTCTTCAGAGGCTGCGCAGAGAAGAATAGTCCTGTACTGACCGCTCTTTTCCAAATACGTCTTATCCGTGACAACCACATGTAGAGCTAAATCTTCTATGGCTCCAGCGTTTATCAAATCTCTGTAGTACTCTCTTCCAAGCTCTGTTCCAACATACTCTTCAAGTTTTTCAAACAGGTTGTTGTACGCAACCAGCTCAGACTGTCTGACACTCTCAGCAGAAAGCCCTTCACCTATGAAAGAAATCTCATTTCTACCGATTCTTGACTGTGGGTAGTAGTACCAAGAGGGCACATCTTTAATCATGCCCATAATATAGCTTCTTGTTTGAGCACACCCTGTAAGAGCAAAAATAATGAGAACAGCTAAAACAAGAACTACAGACTTCTTTCTCAAATAGTAACTCCCAAACTAACAACAGGTGCTATCTTAAACGTAATATTCTCCGACTTAAGAGCACTGGCTCCTGCGCCCAGACTGAGCCTACCAAGATTATACCTGTACATGAACAGAGTAAGAAGACTTCCACCTGAAAACCTGGAAGTAGTCCCAAGCCCTGCACTTATGTCTATAAACCCATTCTTTAACAAAAAGAATGAAGAGCCTGTAACAGAAGAGAGGGAAATAGAAGTCCTCAAACCGGCAAAAATGTTAAACTCTGAGTATTTGTAAGTGTAGCTTACTCCAAAAAATGGAATTAACGGATAAAGTTCCCCTGTACGACTAAGCAGAACTGCCCCATAGTCAAACGTGGAAACTGCGGTCAGTGAATAGAGCGCCATTCTCTTCTGCAGCGGGCTTCCAACTGTGTACTTACCGCTTCCAAAGAGGCGCTGAAGAACCACCACATTTTCATGAATATTTGAAGCTATGAAAACATTTGAGTTCTGATCTTTAAAAACAGAGCCCTTTCTTACGCTCTCACCTTCTTCAAGGACAAAAGAGACCATGTCCCCGTAAACATACTGCTCAGAGAAGGCAAAAAGCGGGAAACAGAGGAAAACAAGAAGAAAAAAACAAAGAATAACTCTTATTTTGCCCACTGTTTGACTATCTCCACTATTAATTTACTAGCATCATTCATGGCGTCTACTCCAACCCACTCAAAGCGGCTGTGCATGTTGTGCCCACCGGCGTAGATGTTTGGGCAGGAGATACCCTTCTCTGCTATTCTAGCCCCGTCGGTGCCACCGCGGATTATTCTGTTAACTATTGGCTGGCCCAAAACCTTGGCAGCTTCGTAGACAGATTCCAGGGCCTTTGGGTCCTTTCTTGAGGCTTCAACCATGTTTCTGTAGCTGATTGTTGGCTTTACAGTGACCTTTCCGCCCCTGTAGAGCTGCTCAATTGTTTTACCTATGCTCTTGAGAGCCTTAATCCTCTGCTCAAGAGAGTTGTAGTCAAAATCACGGAGGAGGACTTCCAGGTCCACAGAGGAGACATTGCCCTTAACTTCATGGGCGCAGTAGTAGCCGTAGCGGCCATCTGTGGCTTCAGGGCTCTCGGCCTGTGGGAGGGCGTTAATGAAGGCCGTGCACATGGTAAGTGCGTTGACCATGCGGCCTCTTGCTGAGCCCAAGTGGTATGAGACCCCTTCAAAGCGGACCTTCACCGAAGCGGCGTTAAAGCACTCATCCTCTATCTCGTAGCGCTCCCCGCCGTCCATGGTGTAAAGCGCCCTGCAGTGAAGCCTGTCCACGTCAAAGAAGTCCATTCCAAACCCGGTCTCTTCGTCTGGTGAGAAGAGGACTTCTATCTCCCCGTGCTTGATCTCCGGGTGCTTAACAACGTATGAGATGGCAGTCATAATCTCGGCAATTCCCGACTTATCATCGCTACCTAGGAGTGTGTTGCCGTCGGAGACGACAATGTCCGACCCCACGTACGAGCAAAGCTCCGGATTATCCTTCACGGCAATTGTGTACTTTGAGTTCAGTTTTATATCTGACCCGTCGTAGTTTCTCACCACTCTGGGTTTTACTCCGTTTCCCATCACATCTGAAGCGGTGTCCACATGGGAGCTGAAAGCTATGGCGCTCTTACCCTGAGTGTTGGCAGAAACTCTAGCAAGCAAATATCCGTATTTATCAAGAGAAACGTCCTCTAACCCAAGTCCCCTGAGCTCCTTCTCCAAAAGTCTCAGCAAATTCCACTGACCCTCAGTCGAAGGGTGAATCTTATCCGCCTTAGACGGGTCACTCATAGTATCTATTACTGCATAGCTGATAAAGCGCTTAAGAACTTCTTCTTTAAACATGATTGTCTCCTGAGGCTCCTATAAAAAGTGCCCTAGGAGACATAATAACACAATAAAAGTCAGATATTGAAGTCGTACTTGGCCCCAAGTTCCTTTAACATGTCCGTTGAATTGAAAATTCCGAAGACAGCAAGAGAAATGGCAGTGGCAGTAGGGCTCATTCCCAAAGACGTGGTTATGGAAGTGACCGCAGTAGTTAAGGCATAATCAGCCTGAGGCGTCTTCACCAGCTCTTTTAGCCAATCCTGGAAAGAAGCGTCTTTTCCAAGATTCAGGGAGGGCCCTATTCCGTTAACATCTCTATAAACTTCCATGGCTACCATGGCTACAAGCCCAGCTCCAACTGCAACAGCAGCAGCGGCAGTAATCTTTCCCCACAAAACTGTGTCAGGTATGTACGCATAAACTGCACTCGCTGCCAGAAGCACCACGGAGCGCACTACAAAAGACTCCAAGTCAGCGTAGAACTCTTCCTGCTGACTTAAAGGTATATCTTTAGCCAATGGTTCAAAAGTCTCCCTGATAGCCTTCTCCGTCTCCTCTATCTGCTTCTCCAAACCTTCAAACTGCTCATCTGTGAGAACACGTCTGGATACATCTACCACGCTTGAGTAGTCGTAAGAAGAAGAGCTAAGGTCCACCTCATAACACAAATCTACATAGTCTTCTCCGTTCTCTTCCAGACATGTCAGATCCACTATCTCAGCTCCGGTTCTAGAGCCACCCTTTACGTTGTCTATCTCTCCCTGAACATCCGTATCCAGATGTGGCTTAATTGTATCCATTTCCTCATCTATTACACTTGCAACCTTGGTTTTTACCAAAGATGCAGAGTAGCCGGAGAGGGAAGAGAGCCTAAGGTCCATTGAACAGCCTACTACCGCTACCAGCAGAATAACTGCAGTTAAATAATTAACCCAAAATTTAATTTTCTTACTCATCATCGAGCCTCCTCAAATAATCTGTATCCGCACAAAAGTCGGATTCTTATTTTTGAATAAGAGTTGAAATATCCCCTAAGCTCTTCATATTCATCAGTAAATGTTCCCGATGGGTCTCTAAAGCAGACAGAAGGCTCTATGAAGAACCTCTTACCTATGAAAAACGTCCATCCAGCCTCTATCTCATTCAGTGTGTACTGCCTTGCACTCCTTTCTCCCATGTTGTACAGATACGCCATATCCAGCATGGAAAGAGAGAGAAACAGCCCCTTGGAAAACGGATAGTAAGCAACCTTTAAGGCTCCCTCAAAACACACAAGATTCTTTTTGTAGGTAACTGTCAGTGGAACCCTTATCTGAAAGTCCTTCTCAAGTAAAACAGCCACCTGAAGCCCACTTTGATAGTCCGGGCTTCTCAGAGCCACATCTTTAAGAACAAAAGAATCCAAAGAAAGATCCAGAGTAAAAGCAAAGCACCAAAAACCACAAACAATAAAAACCAACGCAGCCACAACAAAACGCCTCATCAGTTACCTCCCGCTATAGAAAAAAGAACTATCTCTCCATTTGCCTTGCGCCCCAGAACCTCGCGCTTCCCTGCAACCAGAGTTTTCAGGCTCATCCCCGTGTCCAGAATGCTTATCTTCCTCATTCCAGAGTCGGAAATGCTGTAAGTTGTCAGTTTCCCGCTCAAATCTGAAGCGTACAGGTACTTTCCATCCACGCTGCGCTCCAGAGACAGCGGACAGATATCTGAAGAGCTTCTGCAAATCCACCTACTTGAACTACACACCCAAAGGGAGAGCTTACCCTCCCCGGCCTCTGCCAAAGAGGAGGAGCCGACTAGCTTAACCGGCTCAGCGTAGGTAAGACTTACGCCACAGCTCTTCCACACCCCGTAGAACCGCCCTTCCTTGTAGGCACAGCTGTAGTACTCCCCCGAGCCTGAGACACAGACAACAACACTTCCAAAACTGGAGGCATAAATCACAGACTTTTCATTTCTTGGGTATATACACCTACTCTGCTTTACTAGAACCCCCTTCTCAAAACTCAGAACCAAAAAAGCCTCTTTGAAGCAGGCAAAACCGATAATTGAATTAGTTGGGTCTATCCACCCCACGTCTAAAGACAGGATTTCTTCAGAGAAGGCAGGAGCGTAGCCACTGTATCTGATCTCTTCAGCGTCTTTTGTGCAAATCCTCACCTCCCCGTTGTCCAGATAGAGAAGGTTTATGTTTTTCCCGCTGTCCGTAACGGCAAACTCATTCATGCCACAGCTACTGTACAAGCCATCAGACAATCCAAGCCAAGAGAAGCCTTCATCCGTGTCCCTGTACACCTTCTCCAGCATGAGAGTGCTGTTGTAGACCTTAACAACCTGCAGGATTCCAAGCTCCGGGCAGATAACTATATACCTGTCTTCTCCCACAGCCCCGACAAGGGAAGTGGAAGAGCACTTAAGATTCGAACCAGAGCTATCAACTTCCCCGTTCAGAACCACTGAGCCACTGGTTCCCTCTGCCTGGGCGTAGAACTTCCACCCGACAGAGCCCGCCAGTCCCTCATTTGGAGAGACCACCACAGCGTTAACTATGTGCCACCCAGTGGTGGGCACAAAACTGATTTCAGTTGAGCCGGAAGAGATAAGAGAGCCGTCCATGTACCACCTTATGCAGGTCTCTCTATCTGTTAAAGAAGAACCCGTTAGAGTTAAGTACACGGACTGTTCAACTCCCGAAGAGAGAGTGCTTGGAGTTCTACTTAACTGACCACGCACCGGAGAGTCCCCGGTTCTAGCTATATAGAGTTCAGAAAGAGATGAAGAGTAGTCGTCTTTTGAGCAGAAAGAAATGGTTCCTTCAGTAGTTTCACTACCAGAAATCTGCACAGCTTCCACAGCCCCTGTCAAACGGGTGGAGCCACTGAATAATTCTGCTGTTAAAACATAGAACCCGCTTTGTAAAGCTGTCTGCTTAAAGGTTCCGCTTGTAGTGGAATAAGAAGAGTAAGAATTATCATAAACAGCGTACACAGTCCCATCTGGGCGCATAAGAGTAACCCGAATCATAGGGTTCAGAACTGCCTCATCCCACTTAAAGGTGAGTACCAGTTTTCCCGTTCCTGAGACACGGACTACTGGAAGAGAAACATTTGAGCTATCCGCACTCAAAATGGCGGAAGCCTCACCGCTGGCCACAACCTTCCCCTTAGAATTGTAGGCTTTGGCACTTAAAGACCACGAACCAGTCTGAAGCCCCTCAAGCACAAGAGAGGAACTGGTAGTGTCAGCAGTAAAGGCTGATCCGCCTGGGCCTGAGCCCGTGACGGTGTACTTTGTTATATCAAAGGCTGTTTCGCTCACACTGAAAGTCTTCTCTTCCTGATAGAGAAGAATCCGCATGGTCGCCGTCCCAGCCTCCTGGACGCATGAAAATAATAAAAAACTGAAAGCAAAAACACATGAAAGAAACACTCGCTTCATAACAAATCTCCGTCTTCACTTATTAAGACGCCGCAAAGTGCCCAAGCCTTGCAAAATCCTTTACAGTTTTTTGTTCCTTCCTTATCATAAAAAGCATGGAATCTATCATTAAAACGCTAATTCTTGTACTTTTTGCAGTTGTAATATTTGCTCGTCAGTACTTCCCTTCTGACGCTCTTTACTGGGGCACTTACTTCTTCATGTTTGTCCTTGTGGCCCTGCTGTGGGTTGCCTCCTACTGGGTTTCCAAGAAGAAGGCCTCTTCCCTTTTGGGAAAGAAACCGGACTTTGATATTTTCTGCGGGAAGGTCCTCCCAGACGTCTCAGCAGATTTGCAAAGAGGCCGTCTGGTCTTCTCTGACGGAGAAGTTACTTTGATTACAAAAGTAAAAGGCAAGTATTCAAAAGCGTGGTCCATGCCCATAGAGAAAATCACCTCCGTCGGCTTTGGAACCGTTGTAGGCTGGAGAAAAGGCTTCTCGCTCCACGCAGGGGAAGAGAAGGCCTCCTTCACCTCAGTTTTCATCAAAAGACACAAAAGAGAACTCTACAAAGCCCTGGGTTGGAACCTAAAAGAAGCCTAAAGCTCAAGCCGAACCCAAACTGGAAAGTGGTCCGAAACCCCACTAAGTAACCGGGAAGAAAAAGAATCCGGGTACCCGTAAATGGTGCTCAAAATCCCACCACTTTCCACGCCCGCGTCCACCGCTGCTCTAGAAAGGGCTATGTTGTCATAGGTGAACCACTGCCCGTTGTACCTGTAGCTGCCCGGCGCAGAGAGGGACAAAGACTGATCCTCCCAGAAAACGTACCAGCTTTGATCGCCCCTGAGCACGTTGCCATCTCCTGCGCACTCGTTGTAGTCACCCGCCACCGCAATCACGGCCCCGGGGTCTTCTGATTGCACGCTGGAGGCCACGCCCCCGATAATCTCTCCAGTTTTTGCCCTGAGGGAGATGTTTTCCTCCTGATCCCCCAGATTCGACTTAGCATGAACAGCCAGCACACACAATCTTTGACCTGAGAAGTTAAAATTAACTTCCAGCACAGGCCTCATTCCAACAGATGAGTGCACAAAGGCAGAGACTATAGGATACCGGCTGATGACTGCTATCCTGATAGCCCCGCCTTCCTCCCCGGCGCAGGCAAAGTAGGAGAATCCTCGCTTCTTGAATGAAGAAAGAGAGAGTATATCCTGAACCACGCCCTCATTCTCAACCTCATTCAGAACCACAATAGAGGCAGAAGAAAGTTCCCCGTAACCAAAGACAGTCTCTATCTTGGCAAGCCTCACACGGTACTGTTTATCATTCCACCCGGAAGAGGTGAGAAACTCTTCATACTCGTTTCCGTTGTCCACCCCGTCAAAGAGGTTCTGCACGTTCCACGAGCAGATGACTATTGAGTCCTCTTTTTCAGACAAAGATAGGTCCACCGGGCAGGAAGTGAAAAGGAAAGATGAAACCAAAAACACAACAAATATTTTCTTCATACTAATAAAGACGCCGCAAAGCGGCCATGCGTTGTTTTTTTCACTCCAGACAGTTATACTTTCTGCCATGACAAAGTGCGCAACAACAGCTGTAATCGGACGCCCATCGGTGGGAAAATCAACCTTGATCAACACTATCTGTGAAAGTAAGGTTTCTATCACTTCTCCCACCCCGAACACCACCAGAAACGCAATCAGGGGCATCTACACTGACTCAAGGGGCCAGATTATCTTCACCGATACACCGGGGTACCACATATCGGAAAAGAAGTTTAATAAGCACATGTTGGATATTGCTCGTGAGAGCCTGGAAGAGTGCGACAGCGTACTTTACCTCTTGGACGCAACCCGCGCCCCCGGAGACGAGGAGAACGCTATCAGAGACCTGCTCTCCACCCTCAAGGTTCCCGTTATCTGCTGCATAAACAAAACAGACATACTGACAGACAGGCAGAAGGAAAAGGCCAGAGCCTGGCTTGAAGAGAACATGGGAGGAAGAACCATCCTTGAGATTTCCGCTTCCGAGGATCAGGGAATAGATGAACTGCTGATTGAGCTCTTCAAGACAGCTCCAGAGGGGCCCATGCTCTACGGCGAAGAGGCCAGAACGGACCAGAACCTTGAGTTCAGGATCTCAGAGATTATCAGGGAAAAAGCCATGAACTCGGTGAGGGCCGAGATTCCGCACTCAATCTTTGTGGAACTGGCGGACTTAGAGTACAACAAGGAAGAAAACAAGGTCTGGATAAGAGCCTTCATAACCGTTGAGCGAGACAGCCAGAAGGGAATTCTTGTTGGAAAAGGCGGAGAGAACATAAAAAAAATCCGCATTCAATCCTTCAAGGAAATCAGGCGGATTTTCCCCTCTTCCTCTCTTGAGCTGGACCTAAGGGTCAGAGTCAACTCAAAGTGGAAGAGCAACGACAGCATACTCCTGAGCGTCTTCAGAGAGACGCGGGAGTAGAATCTAAAAAATTAATAGCGGCTAAGAATCTTACAAATTCTCTCTTTTCCAACCGTCTTTATGAACAGAGCAAGCTTAGGGCCTTTCTCTTTTCCAATCAGAACCCTGTACACAGCCGGGAAGAGCTCAGTGGGCTCAATCCCGGCTTCTGCTGCGCTGTCATAGATTCTCTGGGCCAGATCTTTCTCATCTTCTCCGTCCCACTCACTGACCTTCTTACAAAGAGCCTTAACACCCTTGTTCTCGGCCTCTGTGAGAGAGATCTTTTCATCATTATCCCCAGCCAGAGCAAAGCGGAAGTCCTCAGGGCTGAATTGAGTAATCCAGGCCCATGCACAACGGCACCTGGTTCTCAGCCTCTCAACCTGGTCTTCCTTGATATCTGTAAATGAAGAGATAACTGCCTCAATATCTCCACCGTTTATCTGCAGCAGGTTGCACAAATGCCTGAACGGAATCTGGTAGCTTGGAGTAGACGGGACCTCACCAACCTGGCTTAGTTCATAAATCCTTCTCTCCTGCTCCCTCTTCTTGTCGTTCACTGGCAGAAGTCCAAAGTAGCGTCTCTCGCAGTTGTCGTAGTCCTCATAGATTTTCAGAACATCCAGGTCAAAGGAGATGGAGAACTCAGTGTTAGGTCTAGTTGAAGCAAACATGTATCTGGTTATTTCAGGTGTGTAGACTTCAAGCACGTCCCCAAGGCTGACAACCTCTCCGCTTGAGGAAGAAATCTTTCCACCGCGGCCCTTGATTGAAATAAAGTCATACTGGAAGGAAACAGGAGCGTGTCCGCCGAAGAGCTCGACAACCTGTCTGGAAGTGTCAAAACTACCGCCCTGGCTGTGATGGTCCTTACCTGCCGGCTCAAAATCAACACCTTCATAAACCCATCTCATGGGCCAGTCAACTCTCCAGTGAAGCTTTGTGTACGGAGTAGTCCTCATGTCTATGGTTTCAACCTTATCCAGGTCGTTATCCCTGTAGGTTATTCCGTACTCGCCGTCCCATGAAAGAATGGTGGTGTTGTCCTTATCTGTGAAAGAACTGAAAACAGCTATTGGCCACCAGGAATCATCCAGCGGTGTGGTTCTGTACTGGTTGAGTATCTCAATTATCTCACTCTTCTTTTCAAGAGCCAGCTTCATCTGCTCTGCGTACAGCGAGCTTCTGTAGCGCTGAGCCTGGTAGAGGTACTCTGGGTAAATGCCCACAAGCGGAAGCTTTTCTTCCACGTCAAGTTCATTTCCCCTGGCGTAGTTCTCAGCCCTGCCGGTTGTGTCCGGCACAAGTGTTATGGGCTTACGCAGGAAGGTGGCCAGCTTCTCCTGCTCAGGCATGTTTTTCGGCACCTTTCTGAAAACATCATAGTTGTCCCACGAGTAGATAAAGCGCACGTTGCAGCCCTTGCGTCTGAGGGCCCTGACAACCAGATCCACAGAGATAATCTCTCTGAAATTTCCAATATGCACGGTGCCCGACGGCGTAATTCCTGAAGCACATGTGTAGAGCTCCTTCGGACCCTTCTCCCTTATGATTTTATCGGCGTATATATCCGCCCAATGTACCGACTGTTCCATTTTCCACCACCTGATTATATTTCTTCTCTATTTTTCACAATCCTGCTGATAAGACCGTACTTAACTGCCTCTTCAGCATCCAGCCAATAGTCCCTGTCCGTATCAAGGGAAACCGACTCAACACTTCTGTTTGTCTGCTCGCTTATAATAGCGTTTATCTTTGCCTTTATCTTCTCAAGCTGCTTTGCGTGAATCTCTATCTCTGTAGCGTTCCCCTTCATCTGGCTCAGAGGCTGGTGAATGAGGTATGAAGAGTTTGGTAGCCCAACTCTCCTCTCAGCGGGAACTGCAAGAAGAATCAGAGCTGCGGCACTGGCCACCAAGCCCATACCCACCATGGTTACAGGGCAGGAGACAAACCGGACCATGTCAAAGATGGCAAAACCGGCATCTACATCGCCCCCAGGCGAATTTATGAAAACCTTAACAGGCTCGCTGCTCTCGTTCTCAAGCACAAGCAAGTCCTTGACAAATGCGTCTGCACTTTCCTTGTTGATCTCTCCACTGAGCAGGATGCTTCGTGTCTTCAACAGCTTCTCATTAGGAGCAGCCGGAGCCTTTTTTTCCTCTTTCTTCTCTTCGTCGTTGTAAATCATTTCAACCTCTATTTTTCTGTCAGATTGACAGTTCCATGGCTATCTTCAGCCCATCCGAATGCTTAAGACCAGTGTACCTGGCCGAGTCATCTCCAGTGTGGAGGAAGACGTCTCCCATCTCATAGTACAGAGCCAAGGCCCCAAAGAGCTTTATCTCAAGGTGGATTCCAAAGCTACCGGTGGCTATATAGTCCGTCTCCATAGAAGAAGCATTGTTGTACTTTCCCCAGGCGTAGCTGAAATCAAAGAATCCATACACACGAGGTATGCAGGAGCCCATAAACTGTGGTCCGTACAGATCCAGCTTTGCCGTTCCTCTAATCAGGTACGTCATGTTTTCAGGCTCAAAGAACCAGATAGAACCCTTGAGCTTTTCGGCTGACTTAGGAACATACTTTCCATCCAGGTACCTGAACTCTACATCATACGAGAAGCCCACTGAGACCACGTTCTTATCATTCTCATCCTTCTTCTGCATGATCATGGTTCCACCGTTGGCGTAAGCCCAGAATCTGTAGAAAGAGGCCTTTCCACCAGTCTTTTTTGTAAAATTCAGATACTCAGGAGCCCAGATAAACTCAAACTCTGCCTTAATTCCGTTTCTGCTACCTGTAATCAACAGAAGGTTATCTATCACACCAGAGACCCTGTAGTTCATGTAAACCAGGTTTCTGTCCCCTGCCAGGTCAGGGGTTCCGTTTATCTCATAAGTCACAGTCTCATCTTCTGTATAAAAAGGAGTGTTATCAAACGGAGAACCAAGTCTGTTTGTAGTCTGCAAAATTGGGTTTAAAGAAATCTCCCACTTTCCATCAAGAGCCAGAGAAACAGTCAGATAGTCCTTTTCAGTTCCCTTCGGTTTAATGATTCCTTGAGAAAACTCAAGAGTCCAGCCTGCATACATGACATCATAATCAGGAAAGTCTACAAAATAATAAACATAGTCAGTGTCAGACAGAAGAAGCGGAACTCCTGTAACCGGGTCTCTGGTTATCTTTCTGGCAAGTGTTCCTGTTCCCAGCTCAAGAAACAGATCTGTTTTTCTGTCCGGCAGAACCTGAAGACTTTCAGTGCCTGCAGCATAAGAGACAGATGTTGGGAATATACCCATCCAGAAGTCAGGATGCATCTGAACGTTTGTAATCCTTGTGTCAAACTCCAAAGAGAGTCCAAAAACACTTGTGACAGTGATCAAAACAAGGAAAACAACGACAATAGTTTTCTTAACCATGGCGGAATTCTACCAATTTACAGCATAAAACTCAACGCTACTTCACTGCTGTACTTTTGCTCTCAAAATAAAGTATCATGCTCACAGCGGAGGAGAAGATGAGAGCCGTAATATCAGTCGTAGGAAAAGACAGAACCGGAATTCTTGCATTCGTAGCCACCGAATGTGCAAAGAGAAACATAAACATAGTAGACGTGTCCCAGAAAACCCTTCAGGAACTCTTCACCATGATCATGATTGTTGAGATTCCGGAAGATAAGGACAGCTCAGCCATAACAGAACTTGAACAGCTCGGGGAGCAGCAGGCTCTTAAAATCCACGTCATGCATGAAGACATATTCAACGCCATGCACACCATCTGAAACAGCCTATGAGACAGATAAACGCAGATAACATTCTTGAAACCATAAGAATGATAGAAGAGGAAAACCTCGACATCAGAACCATAACCATGGGAATCTCGCTCCTGGACTGCGCAGACTCAGATATAGATCGCTCCTGCCAAAAAATCAAAAAGAAGATAACTGAAAAGGCCAAAAACCTGGTCAGCGTGGCCAAAGAAATCCAGCAAGAGTACGGAATTCCAATCATCAACCAGAGAATTACCGTCACACCTATATCGCTCTTGCTCTCAGCCTCAGGCGGAGACCCCGTCAAGTACGCAAAAGCCTTGGATGAGGCGGCAAAAGAAGTGGGCGCCTCTTTCATTGGCGGATACTCAGCCCTGGTCCAAAAAGGTATGACAGAAGCCGAAAAAGCCCTGATTCTATCCATTCCACGGGCCCTGAGCGAGACAGATATAGTCTGTGCCTCAGTCAACGTCGGCTCAAGCAAAGCCGGTATAAACATGGATGCGGTAAGCCTCCTCGGTCGCGTAGTCAAAGAGTGCGCCACACTCACCAGAGACCGCAACTGCATTGCCTGCTCCAAACTAGTCATCTTTTGCAACGCTGTCGAAGACAACCCCTTCATGGCAGGAGGCTTCCACGGCATCTCGGAGCCCGATTGCGTGATTAACACAGGCGTCTCCGGTCCCGGCGTTGTGCGCAATGCCATACGCAAGGCCGGCAAATCCGCCTCCATGGATGAGATAGCAGAGATTATCAAGAAGACTGCATTTAAAATTACTCGAATGGGCCAGCTCGTTGGCCGTCAAGCCTCAGAGCGCCTCAACGTCCCCTTTGGCATAGTAGACCTCTCCCTGGCTCCAACTCCGGCAGTCGGAGATTCGGTTGCGCACATTCTCGAAGAGATAGGTCTGGAAACCTGCGGAGGACCCGGCACCACCGCAGCCCTCGCCATGCTGAACGATGCTGTCAAAAAGGGCGGTGTCATGGCCTCCTCCTCAGTCGGTGGCTTAAGCGGCGCCTTCATCCCCGTCTCAGAAGATGCCGGCATGATTTCAGCCGCCGAGAAGGGAGTCCTCTCCATTGAGAAGCTTGAAGCCATGACCTGCGTCTGCTCAGTTGGTCTGGACATGGTCATAATCCCGGGAGAAACCTCCGCTGAAACCATTTCCGCCATTATTGCCGATGAAGCTGCAATTGGCATGGTCAACACAAAGACCACAGCCTGCCGCCTCATCCCGGCCATAGGGCGCAAACCAGGAGAACACCTGGTTTTCGGCGGTCTCATGGGCGAAGGCCCGGTCATGAGTGTCAAACAGACAGATGCCTCAGTCATGATCAACCGTGGCGGCCGCATCCCATCCCCCCTCCACTCTTTGAAAAACTGAGTACACAACACTATTGAAACTGATTGCCGAATGTGGTAACTTTAATTCGCTTCAGGGCCTGTAGCTCAGCGGTTAGAGCAGAGGACTCATAATCCTTTGGTCGAGAGTTCAAACCTCTCTGGGCCCAAAATTAATTGCCTTATTTGACACACCGTCAAATAGGGCTTTTTCTTTATTTTGCACTCTGTATGCACGATTTGAGGGTTTTATCCATGCTCTTGAAGACAAGATTCTGGATGCGCGCAAAGCTCTAGCTCTCAAGGGCGTCTACTGAGAACACACAACAACGGCAAAACAGGAAAAAGACGCTACATTCGCGGATTCTCGAGCAGGTCCTCTATTCGGCAGCCAATGACCCGAGACAAACGAAACAGGGTTATGGCTTGGGCTTTGTTTATATGGTTCACGCCCTGCTCGTACATCTGAATGGATCTAAGGTTCACGCCCGCCTGTGCAGCCATCTCGCTTTGGGAGAGGCCTCTGCTCTCACGTAGAAGTTTCAGACGGGACGAAAACGGGATGGAGACGATTCTGGAGTCCATGGCGTTGAAGAATTGTATAACATCCATCTCGTGAAATAGCGGATACATCTCTATAACGAAACTGAACGGAACAGCATTGAAAATATCCTTGAACCTTCGCCCTGTGTGCCATTGGTACCACGCCAGAGCCCACCCCGCCCAGTACTCGGGCGAACGCACGCCAGTGAAGCGTTGCTCCGGAAGGGGCTGAGGAGAGAAGTGAGTGGCATTGTGCACCGCACGAGCAAGCTCAATGCCCGACATTCCAGCTAACACGCCAGGGTCGCCTTTTTCGAACCGTTCCGCGTAGCCTGACATCCAGAAATAGGTGGCCGCCAAGTCGCCGTCGTAGTTGCAATCGTTGACCAGGTAATCAAAGTAGACGGATAGCAGGTCCTTTGCGTCATCCAAGTACATTTCGCTGTAGGCGTGGGTCATTGTTTCCAATCTCCTCTCTCATTATGTCTATCATGAACAAATCATCTTTCACTGATCTTGCTGTTGCTATTTCCTCCCTGTATGCGCGTCTGGCCTCCGAGTCACGCTCTTTGAATCTTGCGAACCACACACCTCCATCAACCGGAGAGGAGGAAATAAAGCGAATCTGTTTAAAAGCTTTTTCCGATACGAGAGCTGTCTGAAGCCCCAGTTTTCCCAGATACATGGCTTTATTTAGGCTTCTTAGTGGCAGGGTGTTTTGCAAGAAGGACTCTGCAAACCTGAAATATGAGTCATCGGCACGGTAGCCTATAATCAAATCATACTTGTCCTTATCAATACCAAAATTCTCAATCAGATACTTTTTAGCCTCAAGGGCAATCCTAGAATCCAGTGAAAAGGACCTGTTCTTCAACAGAATTGCTATCCAGTTAAGAACAGTGTATTTGTCGTCTGTCAGATTCAGAATGTTCAGGCCATAGTCATTCAGAAGATAGCGGTTTACGAGGCCATTAGCATCTTTTTTGCATGCCCATTCCATAGCCAGCTCTTCTGAAGCTGTGCAATAGAATCCGCGGCCGTAATCATTATAGTCATTACAGAAATGGAAATCAGGTTCTTGAACTTCCCCCTGACTACCATGAAAAAGCATTATCTCAGACACTGGCCCTCCTATGCTGTATCATTACAATGATATATTCTTATTATAACATTACAATGATAGTTGCTCAAGATAAGAAAGCAAGGACTATACAGTGTTGATATTTTTGAAAAGAGAGACATGAAACGCATTGAAACTGAGAACGGAATTGAATACCTCGGAAGTGAACGATCAACAGACTTCGGCTATTTTGGACAGATTATTCTAGGGCTTAAAAACCAGGCATGGTTCTTGGACAATGCCACAACATGGCTTCTATGTAGTAACGACGATGCTGATGATCCAAATATATTCAATGAAGAGGATCTTCTAAAGCACTACGAGGATTCTTGCATTCATAAGCCGTTACTACGACTGGGCAGTTACAAGCCCATTACCTTTAGGTGATGGGTAGTTGACAACGAATATACGTTCTCAATGGAACTCCCACATAGGAAGCAGCCACAGCTTGAGTCAAGTTAGCTTCAATTCTTGCAGTTTTGATATCTTTGGCACTCATCAGTATACATGATATGCCATTTTGGCATGCTTTCCAACAAAGAAGTGCCAAGTATAATCAGCTCTCAAAATGAAACATTTGTTATTCTTAAACTTGTTTTCAATACATAATTTTGTGTTTATAATTAGTCTCATGGACGGCAGAACCCCTTTTCTCATCAAGCTTGCAAAATTAACTTATGCAAGGTTACTCTGCCGTGGCGGCCAGGTAAAATTGGAAAATCCGCTAAATATAGACCTCAAAACAACCCCTTATCTGTATCTGAGTAACCACGTGGGAATCATGGATCCGGTCATGATTTCAGCAGTTATGCCTCGCCACATCAGGTGGGTTGCAGGAGCGTACCTGTTCAAGACCAGGTTCCTGAAGCTGGTTCTGGGGGCTTGGTGCACTGCCATCCCAAAGCAGCAAGGCAGAGGAGACTTGTCCATGCTACGCACAGTGAAGAAGGCTTTAGAAGATGGGGACAATGTTGGCCTTTTCCCCGAGGGAACCAGAACTTGGGATGGAGAGATGGTTGAACTGGATTTCAAAGCCCTTGCCAAGATGGTGAGGTTTTTAAAAGCTCCAGTTGTCATTATCAACCTTGAAGGCGGCTTTGCTAAACAGCCCAGGTGGGCAGATAAGCCGAGAAAGGGAAAGGTGACGGTAAGGGTGGTCCACCTGATTTCGAAAGAAGAAGTAAAGAGCGCCTCTGTTGAGGAGTTAAAAGACAGGCTTCAGAAGCACCTGGCTTTTTCAAATGATAAATGGAAGAGAAGAGAAAACTACACGTATGCATCGCCCGGCAGGGCAGAAGGCCTTCAACGGCTGCTCTATCTGTGCCCTAGGTGCAATGCAATTGACAGTATGGTTACCAGTGGCGACACCATAAAGTGTACAGCCTGTGGTGCAGAGGCCACTCTTGATCAAATGGATAATATACAATCAAGCACAACCGAGTTTAAAACTCTACCTCAGTGGCACAGATGGGAGGCCGGGCAGATAGGTAAGGCTGAGGGCTTCCCGGAGGAAAAAGGCGTGCTGCTTCAGAAGGGAAATGCGGATAACAACGGTGAGCTTGAGACCATATCCGAAGATATAACTGTGTGCCTCAAAGACGGGGCAATAGTGGTCCGGGACAACACGGCCGCCACAGGCAACGAGATAATTCTCCCCCTTTCCTCCATCAGCTCCCTCATTCTGAACGCCAAGCAGACCATGGAACTTTTCTGTGGAGAGGCTCTATACAGGATTCGACTTCTTCCCAATTCCAGCTCACTTAAGTATCATGAATACTATCAGGAGAGAAAATGACTTATATTCACAGCTCACATGATTTCACAATAATCATCCACCTTTGCATAATCTCTTGCGCCCTTCTGCTCGGCTCAACCCTCAGGTCCAAGATTCCGTTCCTGCGCAAGTACCTGATCCCAGCCCCAATGATCGGAGGACTGTTTCTCTTCCTTTTCTATAATTATATAGCCGGGTATTTTAACCTCAGCTCCGGAACACTCTTTCTTGAAGAGCTCATGTTCCATCTGTTAAACATCTCATTCATAGCCATGCAGCTAAGAGTCCCAGCTCCAAAGCCCAAGGCCCAGAGAAAAGGTGCAGTTATGTCAAACGTAACCGCTCTCATAGCCGAGTACGGTCTCCAGTGCTTTTTAGGTCTTCTGGCTGCAGTTATCCTGTTTAAAAACATCCTCCCCGGCTCATCCGTAGCCATAGGACTTTGCCTCTGTCTAGGATTTGAGCTGGGTCCCGGCCAGGCAGAATCCATGGCAAAAGTCTGGGAAGGCTCCCCTTATTTTGTGGCAAACGCAGGAGACGTGGGACTAAGTATGGCCGCCATCGGCTTTGTAATAGGCTCTGTTGTGGGTGTCATCATGATTAACCGCGCCGCATCCAAGGGCTGGCTCAGTAGCGACTATGTTGAAAAGCTCCGTAACAGAAAGAGTTCCAACGGCTTCTTCCGCCTCCAGAAGGACAGAGTTGCCTCCAGCTTCATGACAACTGAGAGTGAGTCCATGGATACTTTCACTCTTCATATTGCCCTCATTCTCTTTACCTATCTACTCAGCTTCCTCGTTCTCGCCGGCCTTGAAAAGCTGGTTGCAGTAACGGTTGGCGGAAAGGTCCTCGAGGCTGTTCAGGGTCTCTGGGGCATAAACTTTGTTATCAGCATGCTGTGTGCTATTCTGGTGAGAAAAATCCTGATCAAGGCGGACAGCGCCCACATAATAGACAACCAGACTCTAAACAGAATTGACGGAGTAGCGGTAGACATAACTGTCGCCGCCTGCTTAGGCGCCATTGAGGTCGCAGCCATCAGGCAGTACTGGCTGGTCATAGTGGGACTCACCGCCATTGGAATAGCCATCACCTGCTTCATAACCCCTTACTTCTGCTCGCGCCTCTTCAAAGACTACTCATTCATGCGCTTTCTCATGATCTTCGGCACTGCCAACGGAACACTCCCCACAGCTCTCTCACTGCTTAGAGTCGTGGATCCCGACTTTGAAACCCCTGTTGCTCAGGAGTACGTCAACTCCACCGGCCTCATGTTCATCTTTGCT
>CAJOOY010000004.1 GCA_905236385.1 uncultured Spirochaetia bacterium | reverse complement strand
GCCAGCACCGCGATTAAAAGTACTACTAATACCTTTTTCATACTTCCTCCAATAAATTCGGGGCTGGCCCAAGACCAGCTTTGTCCCTTTTTTTCTCGTTATACGCCCCACATTTTAGCAATGCAAGGTTTAACTGTCAAGAAAAACAACATTTGAGGCATAAAAGTTACACTTTTTTCATCAAATTTTTTGCATTTCTTTGACTTGTTCAAATATATACAATTGTTGTATGGAATTACAATACATCCGGACATTTTTTTTGCCACTTCTGTTATGCAATTTCACAACAATTATTTGGGTTTTTCAGAATTTTTCTTATCTAATCCTGAAAAACCCTTTCTTTAACTTACAGGACTCTGAAAGCCTCACGGCCAGCGTACTTGGCTGTATCTCCAAGTTCGTCTTCAAGTCTCATAAGCTGGTTGTACTTAGCAAGGCGGTCTGAACGGCTCATAGAACCGGTCTTGATCTCGCCTGTCTCAAGAGCAACTACCAGGTCAGCAATGAAGCTGTCCTCAGTCTCACCTGAGCGGTGTGAAACAACAGCTGTGTAACCGTTGCGCTTTGCAATATCAATAGCTTCAAATGTCTCTGTGAGAGTACCAATCTGGTTAACCTTAATAAGAATAGAGTTAGCAACCTTCTTCTCAAGACCCATCTTAAGTCTCTCAGGATTTGTAACAAACAGGTCATCCCCAACAAGCTGGACTCTGTCACCGATTCTGTCTGTAAGGAGCTTCCAGCCCTCCCAGTCATCTTCAGCCATACCATCTTCAATAGAAATGATAGGATACTTGTTAACCCAAGACTCCCAGAGGTCAACCATCTGAGCAGATGTAAGCTTCTCGTGTGTTGTCCACTTGAGCTCATAGAGGCCAGTCTTCTCGTCATACAGCTCACTTGTAGCCGGGTCGAGAGCAATCATGAAGTCTCCATCACGGCCAGTTGTGTAACCAGCATTCTTGATAGCTTCCATGATAACTTCAAGAGCTTCTTCGTTTGACTGAAGATCCGGAGCAAAACCACCCTCATCTCCAACGCCTGTGTTGTACTTGCGGCCCTTGAGAACCTGCTTGAGGCTCTGGAAGACTTCACTTGTCCAACGGACAGCTTCTCTGATTGAAGAAGCGCCGATAGGCATAACCATGAACTCCTGGAAGTCTACCTTGTTATCACTGTGGGCACCACCGTTGAGGATGTTTGCCATAGGAACAGGAAGAACACATGAGTGGTAAGCACCAAGATACTTATAAAGAGGGAGACCCAAGAAGTCAGCTGCAGCTCTTGCAACTGCCATGGAAACACCGAGAATAGCGTTAGCACCAAGCTTGCCCTTGTTTGGAGTACCATCAAGTTCAATCATGGCACGGTCAATAGCTACCTGATCAAGAGCATCCATACCCTCAAGTTCGGGTCCGATAATCTCGTTAACGTTCTTTACAGCCTGAAGGACACCCTTACCGCCGAAACGCTTTTTATCTCCGTCTCTGAGTTCAACTGCTTCATGAACACCTGTAGATGCTCCGCTAGGAACAGCTGCACGGCCAAATGAACCGTCTTCAAGATAGCAATCAACTTCAACAGTCGGATTTCCGCGTGAATCAAGAATTTCTCTTGCTTCAATAAAATCAATCATGCTCATAATACTTTTTTTCTCCTTAATATTAGAATAAAGACTATATCAGCCCTATAAGTTTACAAGTTAGGTACTCTTTTTACAAGTATTTATCACTTAGGCCAGCCTTGTAGAGAAGAGCTTTCAAAGCCTTAGAATCTGTAGCTTTTCCCCTCTTGATTAGCTTCTCTTTTGCTTCCTGGGTGAGTTCTCTTATATATTCTTCTGTATATATGTCTTCAAGAACTTCCCTCACCTTCTCTTTATCAGCCCCTTTTTGGATTAGGCGCTGGTAGAGAATACTCTTACCTTCCGGGTGCCTCTTGTTGTTGGATCTGACAAAAACTCTTATGTAGCGCTCTTCATCTAGTGAGCCATCTTTTATAAGAAAAGAGATGGTGGTATTAATGGTAGAGTCTTCGTAGCCTTTGGCTTTTAGTTTAGTTTTGAGTTCTGCTTTGTTATGCTCACGTAAGCTGAGGAATCTGAGAGCTTGTTCAATACAGTTTTTTTCTTCTTCAGTCATAATAGAAAAAACAGCCACAGAAAACTGTGACTGTCTGAATAATTCCTCTTGGAAAATTATCTCTTTGAGAACTGGAAGCGGCGGCGTGCACCACGCTGACCATACTTCTTTCTTTCTACCATTCTCGGGTCTCTTGTGAGGAAACCGTTTGCATGGAGAGCGCTCTTGTTAGCTTCGTTCTCATCTACCAGAGCTCTGGCAATACCATGGCGGCAAGCACCAGCCTGACCACTCTGACCACCACCAGCTACGTTGATAACAATATCAAACTTGGTAAGTGTATCAGTTACATCAAGTGGCTGTCTGACCATGAATACGCAAAGAGGATCCTTGAAGTACTCTTCAAGCTCTCTGCCGTTGACAGTAATCTTACCGCTACCCTCGCGAAGATAAACACGAGCTGTGGCTGTCTTTCTACGTCCGGTACCCTGACCGAGATTTATGTTTTTCTTTTCTGCTTCTTTCTTAGCCATACAAGTACCTCTTAGATTTCAACCTGAACGGGTTTCTGTGCAGCATGTGGATGCTCGCTACCAGCATAGACATGAAGATTTGTGAAAATCTTGCGTCCGAGTGGTCCCTTTGGAAGCATACCCTTAATAGCATGTTCCATAGGATAGGTCGGCTTTCTGGCAACTGTCTGAAGGTAAGTTTCCTCCTTCATACCACCTGCATATCCGGATACACGGCGGTACATCTTGTCCTGAGCCTTGTTTCCGGTAAGTGCAGCCTTTTCTGCATTTATAATGATTACATAGTCACCCATGTCTTCATTCGGCATATATTCCGGTTTGTTCTTTCCACGGAGAATATTGGCAGCTGCAACTGCAACACGACCGAGCTCTTTGCCCTCTGCGTCAATTACATACCAATTCTTCTGCGGCTTTACATAAATAGTTCTCATGTGAAACACCTTAAATTGTATTTTGTGTTCTTAAATCAGTTTACAGACTTTAGGAAGTGGGAAAGGGAATTTATCCATGGCCCGTAAACGTCAGGAAGACGCACAGAGTGCATCATATATTTTCACAAGCATTTTAGTCAAGTCAGTCTAACTTCTCAAAATCAAACTTATCTTTAACGTATGTGCCCATCTTTCCACTATCAAAAGTAACAGTAACTATTTCCCTGGGCCCAAATGTTTTTATAGCTGTTATGGTTCCAGGTCCTAGCATGGCGTGTTTAACCCTTTCCCCTACTTCAAAGTTGATAGGTCTAGTATCTTTTTTATCTTCTGTGCTCTTTTTAATAAGAGTTGCTTTAGGTTTTAGAGGCTGAGCTTGAGGAGCCCAGTCATCGTATCTATCCCTACCAGCTTTAATGTAAGACGGAGAAGACGGGGCAGAACTGAGCTTTCTCTTGTTGTAGCCACCGTAGCCGCTGTAGGTTTTGTAGCCATCATTGTAGTAGCGACCACTACCAACTTCCGGCATAAAGGGGTTACTCTTAAGGCGGGACTGAAAACCTCTGTTATCTACTTTATCAATATGCTCCGGGTCAATCTCGTCTATGAAGGAGACCGGCTGATCATAGTACATGGAGCCAAAGAGAGAACGCTGGGATGCGCAAGTCAGAACAAGACGGTGTCTAGCTCTTGTGAAGGCCACGTAGCACAGCCTTCTCTCCTCTTCTTCATCCTCTTTAGAAAGAGAGAGGCTTCTGCCGTTGAAGATTCTCTGCTCAAGACCAGTGACAAAGACTCTGTCAAACTCAAGACCCTTGGTTCTGTGCATGGTCATGAGAGTTACGCCCTTCTCTTCCTCTTCAGGGTTGTCTGAAGGCTCAAGACTGTAGTCTTCTATAAACCTAACCAGGCCTTCCAGGTCATTTGCGTAGTCTTCAAACTCAAACTTGAGCATGAGCTGCCTTATGTTTTCAACACGGTTTGAGTCCTTAAGTTTCTCTTTCTCATCTCTTTCACGGTACAGAGCCACTATTCCAAAGTCCATGACTAAGGACTCCATAAACTTCTTGTTTGAAACTGTTCCAACGGCCTTTGCTGCATTTCTGTACAGAGCAAGGAAGTTAGAAAGAGAGGCTGCGGCTTTACCTTTTATCACTTGGTTAGTAATAAGAGACGAGAGAGTATCAATTATATCTGAGTTTTGGGCTATAGAGGCATCCACTATGGTTGCTATGGTGCCCTTACCAACTCCGGCAACTGTTTTTGAAACAAGCCTTTCAAAAGCAACAGAGTCTCTTGGGTTTAAAACTAGGCGAAGGATGGCAACACTGTCCTGGATTTCCTCACGGCGGGAGAAGGAGACGTCTCCCACCACATGATAGGGTATGCCACGGTAGCGCAGTGCATCTTCAAACGTGGTGCTCTGGGCGTTTGTCCTGTAGAGGATGGCAGTCTCTGAGTAGCTGTACTTTTTATCTTTAAGAAGCTCTTCGGCTACAAAGATGGCCTCATCCGTTGCAGTTGGAAGGATTCTCAGTTCTGGTTTCTCCCCTTCATCGTTTACGCTCTGTAGGTCCTTCGGCTGGCGGCTCTTGTTATGATCAATTACATCTCTAGCTACTCGGAGGATACTCTTTGAGCATCTGTAGTTCTTGCCAAGGACTACTGTTTTTGTGCCTTGGAAGATTTTCGGGAAGGAGAGGATAGTTTTTACGTCTGCGCAACGGAACTTATAGATACTCTGATCATCATCTCCGACAACACATATGAAACCCTCAGGGCTTCGAATGAGCTTCAGAAGCTCCAGCTGGGAAGGGTTGGTGTCTTGGTACTCGTCCACCAGGATGTATTTAAAACGCTTTTGAATCTTCTCTCTTATGTCTTCGTGATCAGTGAGAAGACGGATGGACTTGACTATAAGGTCACCGAAATCGACATTGCCCGAGCGGGCGAGAGCCTCTTCGTACTTACTGTATTCAGCAGGGATGCCTATGGCCCTTTCTTTGGCCAAGCCTATTTCACGGGCTGCAGTTTTTAAATCTTCGGCGCTGTTTTCGGGATAGCACTGCTTCAAGAGAGAGAGGGACTGACTATCATCATAGATAGTGAAGCCTGAAGGGATGCCGAGGCGTTCTCCGTAGACTCTCAGAATCCAGGCTCCGAGGGAGTGGAAGGTTCTGATTACTGTCTTTGAGGCCAGTTCTTCTCCAACCATGGCCGTAACTCGGTCCTTCATTTCTCTACAAGCCTTATTTGTAAAAGTCACTGCAAGAATCTGGTAGGGTTTAACCAAGTTGTTTTCTATGGCGTAGGCAATCTTTGTTGTAATTACGCGGGTTTTTCCGCTACCTGCTCCTGCAAAGACAAGAAGTGAGCCTTCATTAATTAAAACAGCTTCTTTTTGCTGCTCGTTAAGGCCATTTAAAAGATCTTTAGTCAATTTTTACAGCCTCCAAGTCCACGTTTCTCACTCTTGTAATTCTGCACTTATAGACACTACCGGGTTTCATGTCTCTACCCATGACAACCGTTAGTCCGTCTACTTCCGGAGCCTGTGAGTAGATTCTTCCTATTGAGAGGTCTTCTCCGGAAATATTCTCTTCTATGAGCACAGGGTATATGTTTCCGACAAAATCCTGCAGCTTTTGGGTGGTTATATCTTCCTGGATTTTCTGAAGCCTTTTCTGTCTCCTGGCAGAGACCTGTGCAAGCTTGTTGTGCTCTTCCTCATCCGTCATGGCAAAAGCGGCCGTGTCTTCTTCTCTTGAGTAGACAAAAGAGCCCATCCAGTTGAAGCGGGCCTCTTTTGTGAAAGTCTCAAGAACTTTGTAGTCCTCTTCCTTCTCTCCGGGGAAGCCGAGCATGAGGGTTGTTCTGATAACTGCATCAGGTATGCTTGTCCTGATTTTTTCAATAAGCTTCAGGTAGGAATTGAGGTCTCCAACTCTTCCCATCTTTTTTAGAATGGGGGCACTGGCGTGCTGGAACGGTATGTCAAAGTAGTGAAGAATCTTTGGGTTTCGTTTAACGCACTCTATCAGGCTGTCCGTCATCCAGTCAGGATGGATGTAGAGCATTCGGATTGAGAAGTCTCCTTCGAAGGCACAGAGTTTTTCAAGCAGCTCTTCAAAGTGCCTTTTTCTGTCCCAGTCCCAGCCATAGGCACTTAAGTCCTGAGCTATCAGGTTCAGCTCCTTCACTCCACTGTCAATCAGTCTTTTGGCTTCACTGAGCACAGAGTCCATGGGGCGGCTTCTCAAAGGGCCTCTTATGACCGGAATGGCGCAGTATGAGCAGCAATGGTTACAGCCCTCAGAGATTTTCAGGTAGGCAGAACCGGGAAAACTGAACAGCTTGTCTCTGGTGTCTTCCTCATCTCTGGGGTCCGGATAATCAGGAACCATGCAGAGGGATTTTTGTATGTTTTGTGTTTTTTCTGTTTCTGTTTTGGCCTCGAGGCTTGAAACAAGATCTGTTATCTTTCTCAGGTCCCTGTTTCCGAAGATGGCGTCTGCTTCCACTAGATCTTTTGTCAAATCCTCCGCGTAGCGCTGGGCTAGGCAGCCACAGAGGATAATCTTCTTTTCCGGGTAGTCATTCCTTAGTGAGAAAAAGGTGTTTAAGGACTCCTCTTTTGCACTTTCTATGAAACCACAGGTGTTAACTAGAATTAGATCTGCTTCCTGAGCTTCTGAGGTAAGTGAATAGGTGTCTCTGAGTCTGTAGGCCAGAACCTCTGCATCTACCTGGTTTTTGGCACAGCCGAGGTTTTCAATATAAAGCTTCTTCATAGTCTGTTTGATTCTAAAGGAATTCTCGAAGATAGAGAACATGTGTAGAGACAACTTTTTCTTTCCAGATGCTCTTAACTGCCTTCTCATATATTTCCAGCTGAGCCTTGTGTTCAAGAGGATTCTTAAAACTGTCCGTCTTGAAGTCATAAATTCTAGCTTCCTTATCATCATAAACAAGCAGGTCTATGACCCCTTCAACAGTAGTGTTTAACTCACTGTCATAGTACATGAAGGCTTTTTCTGACTCTATGGTGTATTTTTCTTCTTTAATTTGCCTGTAAGTGTCACTTTCAAGGAAGGCTGAAGCGAGAGTTAAGCCGTCAGTTATGAGGGTCTTTATCTCAGACTCCGTTATCTCTGTGTTTTCTGTTTTAAACCCAGAGCTTTGAGTGTTCTTTATCCTTGCTTCTATGCTCTCGTGAACAAAGGTTCCAAAGTCAGTTTGTATGCCGTACTTTCTGATAATGGCGTCACTATTAAGCTCCTTCAGAGGAGTCTTTGAAAGCCCTTCGGGTCTGTTTATAAGGCTAGTAACGGCAATAGTTTTTCTACTGTAATCAGCTGTATAGTCTTCAAAGTCTTCATACCACGGTTTAACTGCCTCAAGTCTATTTATGTCCAGCCTTCCGTATGAATAGAGAAGGTTCTCTTCAATTTGTGAAGAATGAACTTCTTCTAGAATATCTGAAAGGGCTACTTCAACCTCTGCATTCGAGAGGGCGTAGAGAAGTAGGTTCTTTAATGTATTCTCAGCTTCTTTTTTAAATGTGTAGCTAAGAACCAAGTGGCTTTCAGCCCTGGTTGCTGCAACATAGAAAAGTCTCTTTAACTCCGCTGCCTCTTCTTCTTTTTCAGTTCCAAGACCAAAGTGGTTTACTAGGGTTTTAGGAAGTTTTTTATCTGTGAAGATTATAGGCAGGAAAAGGTTTTCATCTGTTTTAGTAAAACTAATATCTGAAGAGGAACCACCACTTTTAGAGCCCATGCCTGCAACAATTACAATCGGGAACTCAAGACCTTTGGATTTATGGATGGTCATGAGGCTAACGCCATAGGCTTCTGTTCTAAGGACTTTTACGTCTCTACCCTTTCCAGTGCCTCCTTCGGCCTCCCCTATGTATGGGCGGAGGTAACTAAGAAACTCAACTGGTCCTTTTAGGCTCTTTTCAAAATCAACAGCAAGTGTGTAGAGCCAGAGGTAGTGCTCTTCATAGACCTGGTTAGAAGGGTTAGAGATAATGAAGCTTCTGTATGGGGCACTCTCCCAAATCCACGAGATGGCTTCTGAAAGACCCTTCTCTGCTAGTACTTGTTTAACTGTTTCTATGGTCTCCCTATCTGTTTCACTAAGACCCTTTTCTACGTCTTTTATGTCTGAGTTTCCGTCCGATAGTGGACCACCTATGAATGCTGAGAGGCTCACCGGGTCATCTTGATAAACACAGAGTTGCAGTAGTGAATAAAAATCGTTAACAAGGGCTTCTCTGGTTTGAGAGCGGGACTCTTCTACTGTGTATGGAATTCCTCTTAATCTGAGAGCTTTTTCATAATCACTTTGGGAAGAAGCTGTTCTGTAGAGAATGGCAAAATCATCAAAAGTCGCCGTTCTAACCACCCCATTAACACAAACCTTGTACTTGGGGTTGTCAACCATTTCAGCTATGAGGGAAGCTATCTGATAGGCTTCACTTGAGTCTGCATCAGCAAGGGGAGCTCTGGGCTCTTCCGACTCGTCTTCTTCTATTCTTTCAACCGTGTGGACAGTGAGAGTTGGGTCTACGTAGCTTACACCGCGGTCTTCAAGAATCCTAAAGCGTGCTTCAAAAGCTTTCTTACCAGGTCTCTCTTCCATGACTTTTGAGAAGATAGTGTTAAAAGACTGAAGAAGTCTTGGCTCAGTTCTGAAGTTTGTTTCCAGCTCGAGCATTCTTCCACCGGAGAGCTCTATCTCTTCTTGCATACGCTTGAAAACTGAGACATCTGCCCCACGGAAGCGATAGATACTCTGCTTTTCATCTCCGACCAAGAATATTTTACCTCCAGTTATACTTTCTGGCCTTGGAATGCCTTCAGTGAAGATTTCTTCTTTTTCACTTAGCAGGTAGACGAGTTTTCTGTAGTCATCGTTGTTATCCTGAAACTCATCCACCATTATGTACTTAAAGCGCTTCTTGTAGGTGTCTCTTATGCTTTTGCTTTCCGTGAGAAGGGTTAGAGACATTTGCAGGACATCTGAGAAAGTGACCATGTTCATAGATCTCTTTTTCTCAATAACCATGCTGTAGTAGTCCCCTACTGCGTCATAGAAAGCTTTTATGAAATCCACATCTTGCGCGGACTCTTCTGCCGGAACAAGTATTTCCTGGATGCGTTTTATGCCACCTTTTAACTCTTTTGCCAGTTCTTTACTGTCCTTAGATCCCTGTTTTTTATCAAAAACTATTTCTTTAAGTAGTTCAGCCTTCTCTATATGGCTCAGCTTTGGATCTGCTTTTTCCATGTATGAAGAGAGCATCTGTACGTTATTGGCAAGTAATGAGTCTTGGTCCAGATTCTGAATGTAGGAAGTGATTAGATTGTTCAGCTCCTCATGGGAGGCACTAAGTGAACTGTTGTAGACCTCCAGGCAATGCTCCAGATGCTTTTCTGAATCAAAAGGCTGGGAGATGGAGAAACACGATTGAGAGATTCTTGAGAAAAAGGAGCAGAGACCGTCTATAGAAATAACTGGAAACATCTTTTTTGCCAGCGGAGAGTCTTTGCACTTTTCAAGGAGCTTTCTGGCCTGGTCTTTCTCCATTTTGTTTAAATCTTCAGTATCTGCAATAGTAAAGGACGGGCTGATTCCGAATTTAACACAGCCAGTTCTGGCTATCTCGGAGAGAAGGCTATCCACTGTTGAAATGGCTGCTTCTTTGAAATACGGAAGCTCCTCTGTGAGGTTTCTCTCAAGAAGAAGTGAGTAGATTCGGCTCTTCATCTCGGAGGCAGCTTTCTTTGTGAAAGTTATGGCAAGAATCTGGTTACAATGAGCCCTGCCCTCAGTAACCAGGCGTATAAAGCGCTCAGAGAGAACAGCTGTTTTTCCACTACCGGCTCCTGCAGAGACAACGCAGTTATCATTAATGAGGATGGCTTCTTTCTGGGCAGAAGTAAATCTTGAAGGAACTGTATACTCACTCATTTTATTACATACCTCATCCTGCAAATTCTTCTAAAGCGGCAGTTAGCGCAGTTATCTTGGCCAGGAGTTGGGTTAAACTCACCTCTTTCTATGGCAGAAACAGCAGATTCTGCTCTAGTTTTGAAATCCTCAACACAGGCTCTCATGTCTTGTTCGTTATTCCACTGAACAGTGTTCTTTCTCTCTTCAACGCCGTAGAAGGCAGCGTAGGATGGGTACTGATTGTACTTGCCCTTTATATCTTTTTTCATGCCTTCTGCGTACAGAGGAAGCTGGAGTGACTTTCTATCTCCTTCTCTCTTCTTGAAGTCCAGTACAGCGTAGCCGCCGTCCGGAGTTTTCATTATGCAGTCTATGCGGCCTTTCACGTAGTAGCCCTCTTCTTCAAAGAAGAAGTCATACTCCATATCAGACTCAGAGAAGTCTGCGTAGTCCTCTACTTCACCAATCCTTGAAAGAATGTCCATGTAGCGAAGCTTTATCCTCTCTATCTGGAGAGCCGACGGGCCACTGGGACCATATGCGTACTTTCCAAGATTTGTAAGGAACTTTTTCTTCAGGAGTTCTTGGTTCTCAGGTTCTCTTAAATCCCGAACATTTCTCACTTCTCTGAAGTAAGCCTCGTATGTGTTGTGAATAATCTCTCCTATCTTGGCCGCGTCTTCTTCATCCACACTGAAGTCCGTCTCTTCAATTCCGTCTATGTACCTGCACTTGAAGGCAAACGGACAGTTCTCAAACGTGGTGAGAGAAGTGGATGAAATTCTGATTTTTGACTCTCGCTTTTTAGATTTCTCGGGTATGACAAGGCCAAGGGCAAAGGGGAAAACCGTTTTCTCAGCCCTTTCAAAAGCCTTCTTTTGGGAAGATAGGGCCTTGTATGGAATATCTGAATCAGGACTACACCACTTGTGTTTCTCTTCTGAAAATCTGTCTGTTTCAAGGATGGCGTTTTCAACAAGTTTGTGCTGCTCAAAAGCCGAAGGAGCTATGCAGTAGCTGGAGTATGTCTGCTCGGCAAAGGAGATAACGGCCCCTTCCCTGTTCAGTGATAGGCATATGTCTTCGGAGATGTTTTTCTTGTGTAGCGGGCTGCCCTCTTCCATGTCTTCAGCAAAAGGAAGGACAGATCTGTACTGGCGAGAAGACTCATCGTCTAAACCAATGATGAAGTGATGCTTGATAGCCAGTGGGCAGCTTACCGGGTACTGATATACCTTTATGCCCTCTTCTGCTTTTCCGGGAGCATAGTAGGTTTCAGAGAGAAGTGTCAGGAAAAAATCATAGAAAGAGACGCCTTTTGGTATTTCGTTTATTTCTTCTAGGCTGTCCAGCGTGTCCATACAGACCATGAAGACCTTGGCCTGACTTGATGAGATTGATGCAGCAGCCCAGGAGCCTTCAACAAAAAAATCATCCTGAAAGCCTTTAAGAGCTCTTCTCAGAGAAGAAGCGTCTTTGGCCATGCAGATACCGTTTACGTAGTCTGTGAACTTTTGAACAAAATCATGCAAAAAGGAGTCTGCACTGGTCTTGTAGAGCCAACTCTGCACTCCGGATAGGAACTTTAGATCCACTGCCTGTCTGATGACCCAGGCACAGAAGGTTCTGTCTTTGAATGGGTATGCCGGGTCCAGAAGGAAAGAAGTGACACTCTGTAAATCAAAATCTGAACTATAGATTTCATAAATCTTTCTGAAGAAGGAGCCTGAAGCCCAGTCGGTTAGCTTTCTTGATTTAACGAAGGCAAGCTTTATGTTGTATTTACTACTTTCACTTTTGAGGTATGGCTCTATTTCATCCAGGCGGGCACTTGTTATGGCTATCTCTTCAGCATCTGTTTTTCCATCTTTTAGAAGGCTATAGATTTTTTCTACAGTAGCTCTTATCTCAAAAAGGGAGTTCGGGTACCGGATTATGGTTGTTTTTACCTCTTCTTCAGGTGTAAAGGCCTCTATCCCCTCTGCCATGGCAGTCTCCACATCCGGGTCTGTTATGTTCTCCGGATATACAATCAGCGGTCTTTTTTCTCTTATATCCTCCCTCTTGAAATCAGGAGAGAGGAAATTCTCTTCATAAAGACCTCTTTGATTCAGGTAATCCCTGTAAGATGAAAGAATAGCTTTCATCTCTGTCAGTAAGCTTTTTTCAATGTGTTTTTCGTACAGAGGGTTTTCTGCCTTACTCATATACGGAAGGCTCTTTGACAGTTCTCTGGCACTCAGAGTGAGGGTTTCCGGATAAGAGGTGTTGAAAAAATGCGAGTCGGTCTTCAGAGAACCAAGGTACTGATAGGAGAAAAGCAGGCGGTGGGCCGCTGTTGCAGGAGAGAGATCTCCAGGAGCAGTGGTACACATCTTTTTGAAGGTGTCCCAGCTGATTACAGAGTCTGCAAAAACAGCCCTGCCAGGGTTTGTTTTTATAAAATGAGTCAGGAAACTTCTGCCAGATGTCTCTGTGGGAAGAATTACAAGTCTTCCTTCTGATATGGCCTGATTTACCGTCATATCATAATAATACTACAAAAAGCTCTCTTTATCCAAAAATCCTTCAAAGCAGTTGTCTTGAACTCTATGTGCAATAATATTAGTCTTCTTCCTATGAGCAGACTAAAAAACATATTTTCACGTCCGAAAGAGGAGATGTCCCGTACTGTTTTATGGGTTTTCGGCCTTCCTCTTATCTACGTTCTTTACTTTGTCCTCTCCCTCTTTGTCCCCTCTTTCGGCTCTTCAAAGACCGCGCTGATGTTGTTTGACACAACTCTGTATGTCCTTCTGCTTGTCTCTTTTCTTCTTGTCTCAAAATATTTACTGAAAACTGTTTTTTCATCTTTTTTATCTCCTGATGGCTCTGAAGGAAAGAGTTCAGGAGTTTTCAGAATAAACCTGTTTCTCAAGGGCTTGATTTCTGTAGTAATTGTTGAAGTTCTTCTGACTGGCGTTGAAATGTTTTTCAACAGGGAAGATTTCTCATTCACCTTTGCCTCTGAAGGCTTTAACTTCCAATGGCTGCTGCTTCTGATTCTGCTGTTTGTCGCAGCTTTGGATGAAGAGCTGCTGTTCAGAGCATACATAGGACACTTCTCAGACATGAAATGTCCGGAAACCATCAAAGGAAAGTTTATTCTAAGTTCTGTCTCGGGTCTGCTATTTGCACTCTCCCACTTCATGAATCCAGAAAGCAACGGGAATATGGCAATCTGGTACATGGCTTCCTATTTTGTACTTGGTTTTTCCTTCATGATGTTCTACATCCAGACCGGAAGTCTTGAGTTTCCACTTGGCGTACACTTAGGCAATAATCTGGTCAGTGCTTTTTTCTGCGGTTACAGCGGAAGCGTCTTAAGCTACACAAACCCGCTGTTTACTCAGACAACAATCAGTAACCCTTCACTTATCCTCATAGAAGCAGTTCTGGCCATGACCGCCTGTGCTCTAGTTATTAAAAAGAAGGACAATTGAAGAAAAAGCCTCTGTTATATCTCTCTTTGTCTCTCCGAAATACTCATAGAGGATAACCTGCAGTGTCAGGTCAGCTGAAAGAGTCTCCTCTTCTGTATAAACAGTTTTCTTAACCTCTAGTTTTGTCTCTTCGGTCCATGTACCGTCTGAGCCGTACTCTGCCGCAACCGTTGAAGAATAGGTTCTGAAGTCCCAGAGATCTGTGTTGATTGTGCTTTCAAGCTGTTCTTCATAGATGTCTTCAAGCAGGTAGAAGAAATCTATGCCGGTCAGCTCTTCAACATAATCAACTGTAACGGCGTAGTCTTTTAGAGAGCCTAAACATTTGGAGTTAGGCATGACAAAGGCTATGGCAGAGTTCAGAGCCGGTGAGAAGATAACTTTGTAATAGTAATTGGGAACAGCAACCTTGTTCTCTCCTATGCTTTTGTATGGACCGTCAGTGAGAACCGGGCCGGTGACAACACACACCGGACCTGAGAGGCTGAATGTTCTGACCACCGCTTCCAAATCTGCCCAGGCGTAGCGGTTCAAATCCCCTGCCTGAGGGCTCATGTTTGAGAGATAGAAAGAATCACTTGCAGATTCCTCTGACCATGAGAGGTCTGCGAAAGGAGCCATATGGCCCCTGTCATACCCGGAGCCCTTGTAGTCGGCCAGGGTTGCACTGCCTGTGGAAACGGCTCCGTCAGCTCTGAAGTTATCAGCTCTGTCAATTACCTTTGTCACTGCTTCCCATGGAGTGAGAACATAGGCAACCCACCACGGCTGCTCAAACTCTTCAGCGTAGCTTAATGTATATCCGGTATGTTCTATTATCTCCCCTTTTCCGAAGGAGGGAATAGCTAACAACTCAAGTTCTTCAAGTGAGAAAAATCCTTCCTCAGAGCTGATTGTGACCTCTTTCATCCTCGGGTCTTCTGTGGGTGTAAGGATAAAGACAGCTGCTGCAACAAGTGCAATAATAACAATCAGAGGTATGGATAATGATTTCTTTCTTTTTCTCTTTGCCACAGTATGAGAATAGAAGGAAGGAAGTCCTTCAGTCAAGATTAGGAAAGATTTTTATAGCCTTGAATATCAGTTCAAAACATGAACAGATTTTTCAATTCTTAAATGTTCCTTCTTATTTTCTTGTTGAATCTTTCACTTTTACATCTTACCTTCTAAGAGCAAGCAGTTTTGGAGGCACTTATGGAAAACAGAATCAACAAGAAACTGATAGGAGAAAACATTAATGCTCTGGCCAAATACTATGGCTTTAAGATTAAGGACATAGAAAAGGAAGCAAATGTCAGTCCGGGCTATCTTTCCCGGATTACCGGAAGTAAGGGCGCTGAATCCAGCCCTATAATTGACCTTTTGCTTGTAGCTTCACAGAAGTTTCATGTTTCAATAGACAGCCTTGTTTCCATGAATTTCAAAAAACTGGCGGATCCTGAAAAGATGAGGTTCCAGTGCTTTCTTGAAGCCTTGCTCACACTTACAAACAGAGACCGGATCAAATGGGAAAGGTACGAAGGGAAAGATATCTGTAAAGAGAATCATAGTGCAGGTTTCTTCTGCCAATACGACAAAGATATCTGCTTCTACATATTCGAGCTTGAGTTTGATGAAGAGGAATATCCGGGTTACACAATCTTCATTTCAAACAGGGACAGTGCCCCATCTCAGATTGCCAGATACAATCTGCCGGGACCTGCATCCTATGAAACACTGAGTCAGATATTTGAAAGTGCAGCCTCTTCCACTGAGTTTGTGACAATCAGCGAAGACGCGGATTCTGCCATCAGGAAATTCATGTATGACAATGAGCTTCTGCTTTCAGATTCATCTGATGAGAGCAAATACAGAAGCCTTTACGAGTATCTTTTGCAGTGTCCGCAGAAGAGTGTTATTCTTACATTCAATCAGATTGAAGACATTCTGGGCTTTCCCCTTCCTCCGAGCGCATGGAAGCACAACGCATTCTGGGCAAACAACGTAAAGGGACACAGTCACTGCCATTCATGGGTGGATGCCGGCTTTAAAACAGTGGATGTCAGTTCAAATACCATAGAACAGAGGGTTCACTTTCAGCGAGTCAAATAAACTGGAGGCAACAAGTGATAATCAATACCGGACAGCGTACAGACATTCCTGCATTCTACTCAGACTGGTTTGCAAATAGGCTGAGGGAAGGTTTTGTATGTGTTCGTAATCCGTACAATCCCTCTCAGGTAAGCCGTTACCGCCTGGACCCGTCAGTGGTAGATGTCATAGGCTTCTGTACAAAGAACCCTGCCCCCATGTTCAGGTACATGGATCTGCTACGTGACTATGGGCAGTTCTGGTATATGACAATCACACCTTATGGACGAGATATAGAACCGAATGTAAGAAACAAACATGCCCTGCTTGAGGACTTTAGAACCCTCTCAAAGCTTGTAGGCCTCAATTCAATAGGCTGGCGCTATGACCCAATTCTTCTCTCTGATATCTATACCATTGATTATCATATCCGTGCATTCAGTAAGATGGCACAGGAGCTTGAAGGCTATACTGACAGAGTAGTCATAAGCTTCATTGACCTTTATCCCAAAGTAAGACGGAACTTCCCGGAGGCAAGGGAAGTTTCTCCCGAAGACAGGATTATACTTGGCAAGGAGATCATCAGGATTGCATCCGAACACGGCATGACGGTCAGACCCTGCGCCGAGGGAGATGCCCTTGCTGCCTACGGAGCAGATTGCAGCGGATGCATGAAGATAAGCGACTACGAAAAAGCAATAGGCAAACGTCTTGTTGTTCCCCCAAGGAAGGGAGCCCGCTCTGAATGTGCCTGTTATCTTTCCTGTGATATAGGTGCCTACAATACCTGCAGACATCTGTGCAGATATTGCTATGCAAATGCAGAAGAGGAAAAGGTTATGGGAAACAGCCGTTTCCACGACCCTTCCTCTCCTTTCCTGCTCGGCGCCTATATGAATGGAGACATAATCCATGATGTTCCGCAGGAGTCATGGATTGACCGCCAGATGACTTTAGAATAGCAGTACAACGCCAGCCACAGAAACAAAGGTTCCAAGCAGAGAGAGCATTGAAATCCTTTTCCTGCCTATAATCAGGTCTACGGGAATAAGGAAAACCGGACTGGTCTGGGAAAGGCTTCTTACAACACCTGCCGGAATAATCTCCATGGCTCCAAGGGTTAGAGTCACACCGAGAACCGGGCCAAGGAGGACGGAGAAAAGCATCATGAGAATGTATCTCCAGTCTCTGAAAGTCCTTGCCTGAGACAGATAATCTCTTCTTTTGGAAAAGCCGAATACTATCCAGGCTCCAAGGCCTCCGAGAAGCCTCAGCATGTTGGTTGATACTGAAGGTATGTCAGTGAGAGCTGCTTTTGCACTCACGTCTGAGACAGACTGCAGAAAGGCTGCAAGAAAAGCACAGATTATTCCTGTTTTCAGAACCTTTGCGTTCTTATCCCCTTTTCCGTTTTTCTCGCCGAGAACCATTAGAAGGACACCGCAAACTGTTATAATCATTCCAACAACCTGGTTTGATGAAAGCTTCTCGGAAAACAGAAACAGGGACATGATAGCGGTAATAGCAGGGTTGAGGGTCATAATCACACTTGTCTCTCTAGCTCCGAGAGTAACTATTGCCTTAAACATGCAGTAGTCACAGAGAAAGAAACCGATAAAACCAGAGGCAAAGGCTATGAGATAAGTTTCTAGTGAGCAGCCGTGTGGAAAGGAGCCTTCAAAAACAAGAACAAGAAATACTCCCATGGGAACGGCCACAAGCATGCGCACGTAGCCAATCATATCTGAAGTAAGACGCTCTCCCATCCTGTTGTACAGGTAGCTGCTCAGCGCACAAGAGAGCGCTGCAGCAAGAGCCATGAGTTGTCCCTGAAACATAAAACCTCCGAAGGCTTTGGAAATGATAATTACAGGACCTGATCTTTTCAACAGATTACATTCATATCCGAGAAAAACTGTTTATAATGAAACCATGAATAAGCCGTTACTGATAACAAATGCCAACCTCATAACCGGATACTCGGTTATTCCAAACAGTGGGATCTACGTAAATGCTGAAGGGATTATTGAGGACGTGTTCAAGATGAGCCGCCTCTCTTCCAAGTCCTTCCCTTCCGGCACTGAAACCTTTGACGCCTGCGGTCTTAACGTGACCCCTGGCCTGATAGACACACATATTCACGGCTGTGGAGGCTATGGAACGGAAGACATGACAGCTTCCTCCATCCTCGGCATGTCTGAAACCCTTGTGCGTCACGGCGTAACGGCCTTCCTACCCACCATCTATCCGGACGGCGAAGAGTGCATTTTCCGCTCCGAAGAGGCCATTTTAAATGCCATGGGAAAAGAAAAAGGAGCCAAAATCCTGGGAATAAACGTTGAAGGGCCCTTCATCTCCCCAAAGCGCCCAGGAGCCCTGCCTCTCTCTTCCATCAGCCCCGTAGACATTGATTATTTTGATCGCATAATCGAGCACGGAAAAGGCCACGTGGTCTGTATGACCGTAGCCCCCGAATTAAAGCACATGCACGCCCTGGCCTTAAGGGCTGTAACAGAGGGCGTAGTACTCCTCGCCGGGCACACAGACGCCAGCTACGAGAGCATGATAGAAGGCATGCAATGTGGAATACTTCACTCTACCCACTTCTTCAACGCTATGAGCCGCCTTCATCACCGAAACCCAGGAGCCGTAGGAGCCATCCTGATCAACCCTCACATGTCCTGTGAGGTCATTGCTGACGGCGTTCACGTCCACCCAGAACTGGTTAAACTCCTAGTGCGGCTAAAACCAGCTGAAAACATAGTGCTCATCACCGACTCCCTTAAGCCAACAGGCCAAAAAGACGGACCACTGACAGCCAACGGTGTTGAAGTTCTTCTCTCAAGCGAGGGCGCCTTTGTCTCCAAGGCTGACTCAACTCTCCTCAACGGCTCAGCACTAACCCTGAACAGAGCCCTGTATAACATGGGAAAATGGGGTGTTGGGCCCGATATCTCCGTCCAGATGGCTACCGCCAACCCCGCAAGAATCTACGGCTTCAACCACATAGGCTCACTCATTCCCGGCAAGAAGGGAGACATCTGCGTCTTTGACTCTTCCTTCACTCCTAAAGCAGTCTTCGTCAACGGCCAGAGGCGCGTCTAAAGCCACTGCCCTTGGTTTGTCAGTTTTAACTTGCCGGTAACTTGCTGGTAACTTGCTGAGGCCCATAGATTACTGTGAAAGAAAATGGTACCGGGAACTAAAATCCCGGTGTGGTGCGTGTTAATCAATGAACTTGACGGCGGTGCCGTAGGCTATGACCTCGGCTGCGCCTTGCATAACTTGAGATGAGCCGTAGCGGACAGAGACTATGGCATCTGCCCCAAGGGCCTCGGCTTCATCGACCATGCGTTTTGTTGCTATCTGCCTGGCCTCATTGAGCATCTCAGAGTAGCCAACGACCTCGCCACCCACAAGGGTTTTGAATCCGGCCATGATATCTCTGCCAACATTTTTTGTCTGGACAATTGTGCCTTTAACTATTCCGAGGGCTTCAATCTTCTTTCCAGGAATTGAATCAATAGTTACCAGCTTCATAAACTTCTCCTTTTTTGATCTCTTTTATTCGCATTCCCAGGGCAACCAAAGTACACACTATGCTCACGCTTGGGACTGAAAGCAAAACTACAAATAATCCGAGTGGCAGCGGATCCTGCTTGTTTCCGTAGATGATTAAAGTTAGTACGGCTAACATAACTAGGACAAAGAAGAGCGCTGAAGCTATTGAGCCCCACCGCCTCTCTTTTATGTCTTTTTCTCTTGTGTTCACAAACTCAACTCCTCCTTTTTCAAGTTCTCCAACTTTCTTAAGCCAGGCTGAAGCATCTAGGTTTTCTACAGTTATTTCTTCTTTTGACAGCTGAGAGCAGATATCTTGAATATGCATTAGGTTATGGCTCTGTTTTTCTAGCAGTTTTTCTTGAGCCAAGATGCACTCGGTGAAAGAGATTCGGCCTTCCATGAGCTTTTTAATCTGCTCACAAGGGATATCCAGCTTCCTTAGTAGCTTAATCTTTTGTAGGCGCACTACATCTTCTTCGCCGTAGTCCCTATAGCTGTTGGAAGGGTTTCTAGCTGGGTTTAGTAGGCCCATGTCTTCATAGAAACGAATGTTCTTCTTTGTGATTCCTACAAGCTCTTCAACTTCATTGATTTTCATGGTAAAGGTCTCCTTCAAGAGTTTTTCTGTTTCAAAGGTAGACCTTCCAGCAAGTGGAATGTCAAGAAATTCTTTTAATCTTCAGTTATGCTTTCTTGTAGTATTGGGTCACTAGAAGAAACTAGGGACGAAAACGGTTTTACAATTATTGGAAAAACCGATTTTCTTTTGAGATTCATCAGAGACTAGAAGAGAACTTACTCGCTGAAAAACAGCTCTCCACTATCCATGTCCATGACGGTTATGCGTCCTTCTGGTACGAATGAGCCTGTGTCAATGCATGTTATGTTGTATTTGTGGCTCTGAAAAACTTCATTAAGTGGTGTGTGACCACAGATGAGCATTTTGTCAGTTTCAAACGGCTCCCTACTTGGCTGAGCTCCAGCCTCTGACAAGACTGCTGAACGGATGTAATCTCTATCCCAGACTATTTCATCTACAAGCGAGATATAAGAACCAACAAATCTCTTTGTTCTGAAAGCTTCGGCTAGTGTCATTCCATCCATGAGCCTAAGTAGGTCTTTGCCGTTTGCCACTGAAGAAGGAGGTCCTGCGTGAAGGATAATACTATTTTGGGTGGTTCTAAGAAATGGAAATGAGCCATACCACTGCCGTATCTGTGTTTTTTTGTCCTGGGGAATGTCTTTAAAAACTTCATAAGTGGCTTTTCCTCCGTTTCTTGGATCAAGCCAGATATTTGCAGGACCACAACCACTCAGGTACTCGTAGAGCCATATATCGTGGTTCCCAACTATTGGATAGAAATGAGGAAGACTCATTAAATAATCAAGCACTTTGATCGGCTCTGGACCGCGGTCACAAAAATCTCCAACAGCGTAAAGGTTATCTTGCTCTGGGGCAAAGCCTGAGCGAGCGAGGACACTGAGGAGCCTATTATACATACCGTGAATATCACAAACAATCAGATTTCTTTTCATGATTCCAACTTAACCTCAGCAATTTTATATTGAGTAAATGTGAATTATAACCGCTCAATGAGCGTAATAGCTTAGACAAACATCTGGCATGTCTCAGAAAGAATTAATAGCTGATTCCTCTATTGTAAAAAATCTTCTGATGGCAAAAGTTGACTAACCTCATTTGACATCTATTCAGCTTGCAAAAAGTAAAATCAGCAAATCACCCTTGTCCAAGTACGTCAAAGATGTTGTGTTGTATGGCAGCACAGCCAGAAGTCAATCAAAGCCTTCTAGTGATGTGGATATTCTCATGGTGTTGGATTATTACCCTTAAAGGAAACATCACATCCGAAGATTACACATTGCCTGAGGCAGATCTTCACGTTGCTATTTTATCCCGTCTTCCGCAGTAATAATAACAAAAAACGGCATGTAATTCCTTGTTTTAAAAGACATTACAAGCCGTTTTTAATAATTTCCTGATGTGTCATGTTCAGATTTTTTTCACTGTTTTTCCACGTTCCTTCACAAGATTCTTTTTTGAATAGAATTTTTTGTTGAGTTGCAAATCCATTGATTTCCCAATGTCATTGATTTTGTTGTCACAATAGGCATTCATGAAAGTACTATTAGGCAACTCCACTAAATTTGCCTTTCTGAGGCTTTCCACAATTGTCTTTACTGGAATCCTGTTCTCAGTTCTCTTCTCAAGAAGCCTCAGAACCAGCAGGAATTTCTCCTGCCTGAAAGAATTAGCTGTTATTTACTGTGGTTGGTAACTGCGGAAACATGGAGCGACACATAGAAGCTTCTGTAGATGAAGTGTTTGCTTTTGCCAGAGAGTAGTTGTATTCTTTCTCTAAGGAGAATAATAAAATGAAGTACAAGAAAATAGTAGTTGCAGGTGGCGGTGTTCTCGGAAGTCAGATTGCATTCCAGTCAGCTTATTGCGGTTTTGATGTAACCATCTGGCTCAGAAGCGAAGGTTCAATCGGCAGAACTCAGCCTAAGATTGACAATCTCAGGAACGAGTACAAGAAGATTATCGAGGTCATGGACACTCCGGAAGGAAAGGATCCCCATGTATGGGCACGCGGAATTGCAGACCGTGATTCCTTTGACAAGGAAAAGTGCCTCAAGCAGGTCGACAAGGCTTATAAGGGTCTGAAACTTGAGCTGGATCTTGCCAAGGCAGTTGCTGATGCAGACCTGGTAATCGAATCAATGGCTGAGGATACAAAGGAAAAGATTGCCTTCTATCAGAAGATGGCTCCCGTTCTTCCAGAGAAGACAGTTGTTGTAACAAACTCCTCTACTCTTCTTCCCTCAACATTTGCAAAATACACCGGAAGGCCCGAAAAGTACCTTTCACTGCACTTTGCAAACCACATTTGGACAAACAATACAGCAGAAGTCATGGCTCAGTCTCAGACAGACAAGAAGTACTTTGACGAACTTATTGACTTTGCAAACGCAATCAGAATGGTTGCCCTTCCCGTAAACAAGGAGAAAAACGGTTACCTGCTCAACTCAATGCTCGTTCCGTTCCTTCTCAGCGGTCTCGACCTCTATGTTAACGGCGTTTCAGACCCGGTTAGCATTGACAAGGCATGGACACTGGGAACAGGCGCTCCGCTCGGACCGTTCCAGATTTTCGATGTTGTAGGACTTACAACTGCTTACAATATT
>CAJOOY010000003.1 GCA_905236385.1 uncultured Spirochaetia bacterium | reverse complement strand
TCTGCATTAACGGATATCTGAATTTTAGCCGTAACTGTCATCTGTTCCATAAATTCACCTCATAGATATTTTACTAAATATATGTTACACTATTCATTAGTGAAGGTCAATATATTTGAAGGATTCGATAAGGTTGATGGCTACGAATTTATAAGGCTCCTCCCACCGCCCAAAGGCAGTGGGTTTCCGCCTACAACAACAGAAAGGATTTTATTTATGAAAAGTTTCTGAACCACGTGGTTCTGTGCACCTCAGCCATCTGAGCTATCTCATCTATAGTGATTTTGTCAAAAGGCTTAGTTTTCATAAGCTCAATAAGCGCATCTGCCATGCACTCTTTCAAATAATCATCTGCTTTCTGATTTCCGGGCATTTTTACCTTGCTTGAAAATACTTACACGCTATTTTAGTACTATCAAGCTACTTTTGTCGCACAAACAATTACACGAGAGCTTGTCGCCTCATCAGCACACGTCAGATTTCTTTCCTCACTTGCACACAACACCCCAAATCTCTATCATCTTTTTCCATGACGCTGATTTCACAGTACAAGGGTCTTAGAAGAGAGATCTACGTGCTTTTCTTTGGAAGAATAGTTACAAGCCTCGGTTCCATGGTCTGGCCGTTGCTTACCCTCATCTTAAGCAGAAAGCTCGGCATGAACGCAACTCAGATAGCTCTAATCTCCGTTGCTTCGGGCCTGGTCTTCCTCCCCGCAAGCGCCATTGGCGGCAAGCTGGCTGACAGATTTAACAAGAAGATGGTAATAGTCTGGTGCGATCTTATCTCCATATTCTTTTACATAACCTGCTCAATCCTGCCCGTCTCCATCTTTACAGTTATCATGGTTATGGTCGCCGGCGCCGTCCAGCAATTAGAATACCCAGCCTACAACTCCTTAGTCGCCGACCTCTCACTTTCAAAAGACAGAGAGCGCGCCTACTCCCTCGAGTACCTTGGCATGAACATGGGCCTGGTCTTTGCGCCCACCATTGCCGGCCTGCTTTTTGAAAACTACCTGTGGGTGGCCTTCCTCTCAAGTGGCGTCTCAATAGCCGTCTCAACCATACTTATCTTCTTGCTTATCAAAGACATAACGCCAGTTGAGGAAACTGATGAGGGTGGCGAATACCAAAAACGCCAGGACCAGGCCTCTCTCCTTACGGTCCTAAAACAAAACAAACTTATTCTTCTCTACGCCTTTATCATGATGCTCTATTGGGGCGCTTACGGCCAGTACGGTTATCTCATGCCCCTAGACATGGGAAACCTCCACGGTGAAAACGGGGCCGTAATCTACGGTTCAGTCTCAAGCCTCAACAGCATAATAGTAGTTCTCTTCACGCCCATTCTCACAAGAATCTTCCACAAAGTGGTCCCAACCAAAAAAGCCCTAATGGGCCACACCTTTTTACTACTTGGCTTTATCACCTTCTTAGTCTTCAGAGGCACAGTAGGTTTTTACTACCTGGCCATGTTCCTATTCACACTAGGTGAAATAATGATGATATTTACTGAAGGACCGTACCTGACTACAAGAATTCCAGCAAGTCATAGAGGTAGGATTAATGGGATCATGTCCATAGCTCAGAGCATTTTATCAGGCACACTGATGCTTGTTTTAGGTTATTTTTATGACAACCAAGGCCCAGCCACATCTTGGACCATAGTTATCTGCATTTTGTCAGTCTCGCTTATACTCTGCGCACTACTTACAGTTCTAGACAAAAAAGCCTACCCAGCCCTGTATAAATGAAGTCACTAAGTACCTTAATACATTGAAAATCCCTTTTTTACGAGCCGTTTCAATGAAAATTTCATTGAAATGAAGCAAAAATAAGTCATTTTCAATGCATTTTTTGCACTTCAGCAGGTCCAGCAGGTCCAGCAGGTCCAGCAGGTCCAGCAGAATAAAAAAAGCAGCCTCATCTGAAGCTGCTCTATTTACACGGCGGGGGGTTTGAACCCTCGACCTCCACCACGTCAAGGTGGCACTCTCCCGCTGAGTTAGCCGTGCGAACAGAAATGAGTATACTAAATGTGCAGACACTTAGTCAATCTTGATATTTCAGAAAACAAATGACATTATTGCCTGGATAAATATACAGGCAAATAAACAGGCAAATATGAAGCAGACAAGTACAGGTATTTCTTATAACGGGATTACAGAAGGCGTCATCTGGAAGCAACTACTGAAGTTCTTCTTCCCCATCATGTTCGGAACTCTCTTCCAGCAGCTCTACAATACAGCAGATGCTATTATTGTAGGCCAGTTCTTGGGCAAAGAAGCTCTGGCTGCCGTAGGTGGTGGAACAGCTACTGCCTGTAACTTACTTATTGGCTTTTTTGTTGGCTTATCCAGTGGAGCCACAGTTATTATCAGCCAGTATTATGGTGCTAAAGATGAAGAGAAAATCTCCTCAGCTGTTCATAACGCCATGGCCCTAGCCATAACCAGTGGCCTATTAGTCTCTGTAGCTGGCTACTTCTTATCTGAGCCACTGTTACTGGCCATAAACACACCGGTAGACATTTTGCCCCTGGCTGTGCAGTACATGCACATATACTTTGGCGGGGCTTTGATTACTGTCATGTACAACATAGGCTCAGCCATCTTCAGAGCCTTTGGAGACAGTAGGCACCCACTCTACTTTTTGATTGTCGGTTGTTTAACAAACGTAGTGCTGGACCTGCTGTTTGTAGGACTATTGAAGTGGGGAATCAGAGGGGCAGCTTACGCCACAGTTCTCAGCCAGTGTGTACCACTGGCCATGGTTTTGATAGCTCTTAAAAGAAGAAAAGACTGCTGCCGCCTAGAATTTAAGAAAATCAGATTTGAAAAAGACATGCTCAAGAGGACACTGTATATAGGTTTTCCGGCCGGTATTCAGAGCATTATGTACAGCATAAGTAACCTACTACTTCAAAGCTCAATCAACAGCTTTGGAACAGATTCGGCTGCCGCTTGGGCTGCTTATGGAAAACTGGACGCAGTTTACTGGATGATTATAAACGCCTTCGGTGTGGCCATAACAACCTTTGTCGGACAGAACTACGGGGCTGGGCATATGAAGAGGTCCAGAAAGGGCGTTACAGACACCATCATACTCTCGTTCATTTTTACAGCAGTTATTGAGTTTATCTTCCTCACCTTCGGTCGCCAGTGCTACTACCTGTTCACGTCCGATGAAAACGTAATAGAGATTGGCGTTCAGATAATGAATTGCATTGCCCCGTTCTTCTTTACTTTTATCTGTATAGAGGTGCTTTCGGGCGCCATAAGAGGCACGGGAAAGGCCCTCATTCCGACCCTGATCAGCGTTTTGGGTATTTGTGGGCTGAGGATTCTGTGGCTGCAAGTGGTCACCCCGCGCGTTGAAGGCCTCTATGGCGTTATCACCGTCTACCCGTTCTCGTGGATTGTTACCGGATTGCTGTTCATCATCTACTACCTGAAGGGCAATATTTTCCCCAAGGAGGAAGAGTCAGAAGTCGCGCTCCAAGACAAATGACAGCCGGCAGCCAGTAGTCGGGTGCGTAAATTCAAGCCCCCTCGCCTGCAGCAGAAGCCGGTCAAAGAGCGCCTTTTCAGGCCCACCATAAATGTTATCCCCCGCTATAGGACAGTTAAGCGCTTGAGCGAGGTGCACCCGTATCTGGTGTGTCCTTCCTGTTTCAGGCTCCAGTTTCAGTCTGGTGCACTCAAGACCAAAGCGGTTATCAGTCTTGATTCTCTCCCAGTGCGTGACAGCCTTCTTACCATTTTCATAGTCAACTATCTGAACTGGCCTGTGCTCTATATCAGGTCGAAGGGGCATATCTACTGTGCCTTCTTTTTCCTTAATCTTTCCGACAACCACAGCCTCATAAGTTTTTTTGACTTTCCTCTCTTCAAAGTCCCTGCTCAGTATCCGGTGTGCCTCTTCAGTTAGGCCCAGAACCATCAGCCCACTCGTAGCCTGGTCCAGTCTATGAACACACGGCTGCTGGATGCAGGGCTCATAGAAGTTTCTCACCCTGGAAGCCACGCAGTCATGCTTCTCGGGCCCCTTACCTTCAATTGCAAGTAACCCAGAAGGCTTGTTTACAACTATTATCTCTTCATCACAGTAGATAACATCTAAGCCAATTATGGCTTTTAAAATGGGTTTACAGCGGCTGTCACACGGATCAAAAAACTTAAGATCCACTTCTGGGTCAAAGACAAACTCAGCCATAGATAAGGGTTTTTTACCCTCTTTGTAACACTTATTCAGCAGCTTTGGAGCACAGCAGTCCCCTGTGCCGGAAGGAGCGGCTGGAAAAATTTCACTTAAAGACCTGACAGAACCATCTGCGCAGTGGAAGGTGTAGAGGGTTTTTAGCTTTTCCCAGCACTCTCGGGACAAATCCCCATTAATTAGTTTTCTCTTGTCAGCTTTAATAAGAAGATCGTACTTTTCAAGAACCTGTGTGTACTCTTCTACACTGTAGGCTGGATCCACAAACCCGCCTTCTTGCAGAGCCTTTTCAAACTTACCCGAGACTGCTTTATAGACAGTACCGTCTGTGCACAATAAAATGCCCACCATACGTTTTAAGCAGGTGGACATATAAGAGCTGTTTTTAATCTCCCTAAAAAGGTCCGCACAAAGGGCACGGGCTTTTGTAGAAGGAAGAATAGCGTTCATCAAAGACCCATGACAAGAATGAAGAGAATGAGAACAGGAATGACAAACTTACAGTAGAATCTGATGACTTTGCCTTTCGGGAACTTGAGCCCATCACCCTTGTTACACTCTTCAATAAAGTTGTCATAGCCCCAGCCTGCCTTTGAGCAGCAGAACATGAGGAAGATTAATGAACCAATTGGCAGAAGGAGGTTACTGACCAGGAAGTCCCATGAATCCAGTGGGCCGCGACCTCTTCCTCTGAGAATCTGGAAGCCTTCAAGAACGTTGTACTCGAGGGCAACAGGAAGAGAAAGAATCAAAATACCAATGCAGGTAACAATTGTGCTCTTCTTTCTTGACCAATGCAGAAGGTCCATGAAAGAAGCAATTATATTTTCAAAAACGGCAATAACAGTACTCATGGCTGCAAAGACCATGAAGAGGAAGAACAAGATTCCCCAAACTCTTCCAAGGCTCATGTTAACAAAGACGTTCGGAAGAGTGATGAAGATAAGCTCTGGGCCGGCTCCCGGGTTAATTCCAAAGCTGAAACAAGCCGGGAAGATGATGAGACCGGCAAGGAGTGCAACCAGTGTATCCAGAACTGTAATTCTTACAGCTTCTCCTCCAATAGTCTTTTTGTCATCCATGTAGGTGCCAAAGATTTCCATGGCGCCAATTCCAAGGCTAAGCGTAAAGAAGGCCTGGTTCATGGCTGAAACTATTATGTTGTTGTAGCCGATCTCTGCAGCTTTCTTAAAGTCCGGAACCAGGTAGAACTTAACTCCATCAAGAGCACCTTTCAGTGTTAGGCTGTGGAAGGCAAGAACAACAATCAGAACCAAAAGGCCTGTCATCATAACCTTTGTTATCTTCTCAACACCCTTTCTGACTCCCAGGTAGCAAACAAGAGCTCCAGCTATTACTGCAATAGCCATGAAGATGAGGGACTGAGAGGTTGAACCGAGCATGCCTGTAAATACAGAGGCAACTTCGCCCTGGCTCATAGTGGATGAGAAAGAGCCTGTGAGGAACTTGAAGCAGTAGTTAATCAGCCAACCGGCTACGGATGTGTAGAACATCATGAGAAGAATGTTTCCGGCAAGTGAGAAGTATCCGTAAACATGCCAGCCACTTCCCTGTGGTTCAAGAGCCTTGAAACCCTCAACGCTGGAGCGCTTTGAAGCTCTACCTACAGCAAACTCCATGGACATGATAGGAATTCCCATAATTACAAGAAAAACCAGGTAGAAAAGAACAAAGATTCCACCACCGTTCTGACCACAAAGCCAAGGGAACTTCCAAATGTTTCCAACTCCGATTGCGCAACCTGCGCTGACCATCAAGAATCCTAGTCTGGACTTGAAACTCTCTCTATTCTCAGCCATTCATTTCCTCCATTGACTGTCTATTCCATTAAAGCTGTGTCTTAAATGCAAAGTGCACAGTGTTTGTATCAAACTTATAACCTAAAAGTACATTTATAGGAATATTTCTCAAACCTATTAATCCCATATTTGTACTAAACGAAACTCCAGCCTCGCTGATAATTGGCTTTTCAGAAGAGGCAAGAGCGTAGAGGCCTACCTTTGTTTCAGAGAAGATGAACATTTCTCCAAATGTAAAATCCCCTTCCATGTTGTATGAAATGTGTAACCCGCCTTCTGTGTAAGTAGAGTTTTCTTTAAACAGGACAGTAGCCTCAGTCTCCGCGCTAAAAGCTGTGTTAGGAATAACAAAATCAAGGCCACCGTTAACTACTCCAAATAGAGAAGAGCCCATGTAGCCTCCCTGGATTTCTAGGGAGGAATTGAAAGACTCATTATCATAACCAAGCTCAGCGAAGAGAGAGATAATGATTGGCTTTGATGAATAAGCTTCAAACTTTTCCCCAAAGGACAAGAAGAGGTTTTCAGGCACACTAAAAACGTACCTAAGGCTCTGGATTCCACTGTAGCTCTTATCAAAGTACCAAGAGAAGTTTCCTTTCAGTTCAAAACGGGTTAAAAAGATCTCAGTTAAATCCACAGACAGTACTGGCTTTATGTAGAAGTTTTCAGTATCTAGGCTGAAAACTCCGCCAACTGTCAAAAGGCCAGTAAACCCACCCTTAGCTATCTTTATACCTGTTCCTAGAGAAGTGTCATCTCTGTAGTAAGACATCTCTGACCCACGTCCAAAGGACTTGCCTTCAATTATAGGAGCGCTGAAAGAGAAAGACCTAGAGGGGGCAAAGTTGAAAACGCCAAAGCCAACAGTCTCTTTTTCTATCTTCTCGTCCATGGCCACTCGGAAAGCCAAGAGTTCTTCAGTTACGCCCTCATTAGAGTACCTGCTTAACTCTTCAGAGACTTCAAAACAGGACTCGTAACCACGCTGAGCCAGCTCAAGGCCTGCAGAGAACTGCATAAATGAAAAACTCTCTACATTACACCTTATCCAAGTAAGCTCCGGGTGCTCCAGAATCTCACTCATACCGGACCTTCTCTTTCCTATGTCTATGGAAACATTCAAGGCTGTTATGGCGTTTTTCAGATTCAAATCCGGGTTTGAATAGAAGGTAGTTGAAACTATTACGTTATCTGTGTACCTGTAAGCAAAGTTCACCGGGGCTATGTTTGCTATTCCACCGTCCACCAAGAGGTGCTCGCCGCTGCTGACACTTGAAAAGTAGACCGGAAGAGCAAAAGAGCCTAAAAGAGCTGTGTAAAAGTCTCCCTCACAGAGAAGAACAGAGCGCTTGGTAACCAGGTCTTCACACATGGCTATTACTGGAATCTTCAGCTCTTCCAGTCTCACCTCTTCTCCAAGGTAGGACTTGAGGAAGTTAATGAACCTGTCAGTTGAAACTAGGCCCTGGCCCACTGGGAGGTTTAGGTCAAACAGGGAGCCTATGTCTACAGACTCAAAAATGTAGAGTATCTGATCCGGAGAGAGGCCGTATGCGTACAGTAGTCCCACAATGGAGCCCATGGAGTTTCCAATAATAAAGTCCGGAACTATTGAGTTTTCTTCCAGATACCTGAGAACACCTATGTGCGCCAGGGCTCGTGCGCTGCCACCAGTGAGGACCAGTCCGACCGGCTCCCTGTCCCCGGCCTTCTCTTCAACCCTACGGATAAAGTCTTCTTCTCCGTAGACTATGGGAGTGGAACTTAAAAACAGAGAATCATCCAGAGCAGGAAGACTTGTGAGAACAAAAACAACAAGCAGGAAAGAAAGAGCTAGCTTTTTCACAAACGGCTCCTAAATAGACCTGTTTACCGAAGACGGGGCTTGAACCCGTACATCCTCGCGGACACAAGATTTTGAGTCTAGCGCGTCTACCAATTCCGCCACTTCGGCAAATCTTCTAAATAATAGTTGAAGTTTTGACTTTGAGCAATACTGCTACTTCACTATATCCTGTATCTGTTTTACAGCCCTGTCAGTTTCCTTCATCAGGGAAGAGAGGGCTTTGTTGTAGTCTTTTTCATTGCTGAAAACATTCTTGGAGAGTTTGTACAGAAGATCCATTACTGTATCCACTGTTTTAAGTGTTTCGGCGCTCTCCTTGTTCAGCCTGTTGTCATAGCAGAAAACAGCAAGGGCATCGTGCGCCTTTTTGGCATCTTTGGAGATAGAAGTAATCTTTCTTCCCTCTGCAAGAACCTTCAGTCCTGTAGGCTTAACAAAGCGCTTTTTCTCAGTATCCGGAGTGAAAAACTCATCCATCTTCTTATTCATACTCAAGATGCTGTTTCTGGCAGTATTTAGAGGCTTTTTTGAGAAACCTGTTTTCTTAACCAGAATAATAGAAACAATCAGAAGGACAAGCCAGAAAATGGCTTCCGGAAGTAAATCAAAAAATGCCTGGTTCATTTTCCTGCCTCCTTATCATCACTTCTGTAGCTGAGAGTAACCTGTGGGAACGGGATGGTCACACCTCCCTTGACCAGGTTCTTGAAGTTCTCTTCCTGCAGATCCCAGTTAACTGGCCAGTAGTCTGAATTCTTGACCCAGACTCTGAGGGTGAAGGTTATGGAAGAATCTTTACTTGCTGCGTAGTGCACAGCTGGGGCAGGGTTTTTCAAAACAAGCGGGTGTGAAAGAGCATAGTCAAGAAGTATCTTTCTTACCTGCTCAACATCACTCTCATAATCCACGTCATAGAGGACATCCAGGCGCCTGAGATCGTTGGTTGAGTAGTTTGTGATCTGGGAACCGAAAACCTTGCTGTTCGGGACAAAGACGTGCTTATTGTCCGGAGTATTAAGTATGGTATGCATGAGGGTAACTTCCTGGACAGTACCTGAAATGCCATCAATATCCACAAAGTCATTGACCTTAAAAGGTCTGGTAGAGACTATCATCAAGCCGTTTGCAACGGAGGCAATGACGTTCTGGATGGACAGGCCTATGGCCAGCGTGACAGCTGAAATGGCGCTCACAAAACCCGTAACAGCTATCCCCATCATTGACATGCAATGCAATACAAACAGCGTGTAAACAACAATCTTCACGGCCGTAAGCACAAAGTTCACAAGCGAGTTATCAAGCCGGCTGCTAATGAGCGAAAACTTCAGCAGCAAGAGCAGTTTTCTCAGCGCATAAAAGCCCGCAACAACTATAACAACCATGACCAGAATATTCAGAGCCGATAATGAGAAAAACTCTTTAAACTGTTCAATCAATTCCTGCATATCTTTATCCTATAACACTTTATAGTGTCCTATACTCAATACTTATATCTACCTGCCTCTGCTTCAGATCAGAGACGGCCCTGCTCTCAATTGAGGACTTTGACTTCAGTTCGGCTATCTGCCTGTCTATAAGGCTCTTCTGGCTCTCAAGCTGCAGAACCTGTGCGTCAAAGTCCTCCTTGCGGGAGGTGTGCAGCTCAACCTGCTGCTCAAGCTCAAGAAACTGAATGTTCAGCTCCTGCTGTTTTATGTTCCTCATGCCGTTTAAAACATGATTACAGGCGTTTTTCAAATCTTCAGGAGCAGAGCTGTCCAGCCACTCGTCCATGGTCGGACTGATTATTCTTCCGTAGTCTTCATACAGGGTACTTAGCTCTCTATCCACGTTCTCTAATCTCCCTTCCAGGTCTCTGAGAGTTATCTTCTCTTCTCCCAAAACTCCCATGACCTTCAAAGATTCCTGGGTCTTGCTTATATCCGACTTAGTGTCTCCTAGACTCTTTCTGTAGTTCTTTTTCTGCTCTTTGATTTCTAAAATCTCTTTACAAATCTCTTCAGCCCTAACTCCTGGAATGTGCCCAAGGGCTGTGCTGTTATAGAGCCTTTTTCCACATTCGGCAAAGACAGAGTCCAGGCTCTGGCGGTACTTTTCTGCCTTCTTTTTTCTTAAAGTGGATACCAGGTTCCCTATTTTTGATTCCTTATCCGCCTCAACCTTGCTCTCTAAATCCCTCAGGCGCTTTTCATACTCTATATAGGGCTTCATGTACCTTTCAAACTCCTGAGGAAGAAAGCCGGCGCTGTACATCTCTGTTGCAACAGCTCCAAGGGAGGAAATGAGGGTGTTCAGCCTCTCGTCCATGCGGTTTATAGTCCTGGAAGTCTGCTGTAAGCTCTTGTCTTTCTCGTTTATGGCACTTACGGCACCCTTAATCTGACTTATGCGCTCAGCAATTGCGTCTCTCTCTTCGGCCACTTCACAGATGTCTGAGTATGTTCCGTTGCTGTCAGTGCAGTTAATAGCCCTGTGGTATGTGCATGCCACAGCACCTAGGTCTGCATAGAGATCACAGAGGGCTTTTTTGGACTTTTCAGCTTCCTTTCTTAACTTGTCTATCTCAGCACTCGAAACACTCATGTCTTGTAGTCTACCATACTTTTCTTAACAAAATAAATCCGTTATACTGTGGCAAATAATTCAGGAGTGACAAATGTCTGAAATATCAGCCGAAGAAAAAGCTAAGGCAATTAGGTCTCTCGTGGCTGAGATGAAGCTTTATAACAATCCGCAGGAACTTGAAGAACTCAAGAAGCTTATTAAAAAGAACGTTCCTTTCACCATGCGCGGGTACTTTTCAGCTTATCTCTACCTCAAGGCAGAGGGTTCTCTGAACTCCAGAAGACCTCACACGAGAGGCCAGGTTCGTCCTACTGAGAACGGTTCATCACTTTATATGAATGTTGGCCGCCAGAGCAGAGCTACAGTTAAGGATCTTGCAGCTTTTGTATGCAAGGAGTCGGGAATTGAGAGTTCTCAGATACTCTCAATTGTATTCAAGCAGAATTTTTCCTTTGTGATTGTTGACCCACAGGTAGCTGAAAAAGTTGTTTCAGCTGTCAACGGCAAGGAATTCAAGGGCCGCAAGGTCAAGATGAGTCCAAGCAAGGAAAAGAATGCAGACTAAGAGTTTGAAGATTAACTGTCTGCAGACCGGCATGTTGCAAACTAATTGCTACTGCCTCTTCAGAACAGATTCAAACGGAAAAACTCACAAAGCAGTAATTGACCCGGGTGATGATATCCGGGTTATTTTATCTGCCCTCTCCCGTACAGACGGGCCTCTTGATTATATTTTTCTCACCCACGCCCACTTTGACCACCTACTGGCCCTAAGTGCCCTCAAGGCCTCTTATCCATCTGCAAAGGTCTGTATCGGAGAAAATGAGAACTATGATCCAGAAGAGATAATAAAAATTGCAAAGCGCGGCTTAGGCCCCTACTATAATTCTTCCCCGGTCTCAGAGCCTTCCTTCTCAGTTCCTCCGGCTGAAGTTTTATTAAAAGACGGGGATGAAATATTCGGTTTTAAGGTGCTGCACACACCAGGGCATACAAAGGGCTCCATCTGTCTCTTGGACGAGAAAGAAAAAATCCTCTTCTCCGGAGATACCATGTTCTGCGGCAGCCATGGGCGGACAGACCTTGGCGGAAGCATGGAAGACATGAAAGCTTCCCTTAACCGCCTGCTCTGCCTGGACCCGGAAACGGTAGTTTTAAGTGGCCACGACAGAACCACAACCATTGGCGAAGAAAGGGGTAACTATGGGTTTTAAAACCTTCACTGAAAAGCACGCTGACTTGTACCAGCTACTAAAATTTCTTGTTTTGGGCCTGATAGCCTCGGTGGTTGAGTTCCTGGTCTTTGCCCTGTGCAACTACGTCCTCTTCAAAGGAGTCGGCTCCTCCCCCGTAGTCTGGTTCATTTTCAACTACACCTCTGCCAACGGAGGCCTTTGCGCCTTCCTCTCCATGGCCATCTCGTACGCAGCGGCTCAAATCACAAATTTCATTGTCCAACGAAAATACACTTTTAAGGCTAAGAACAATGCCCTCCTCAGTGCCTTTCTCTACACGCTCATGGTCCTGGGGACCTACGTTTTTGTCATGTGGCTTCCGTCCCTGATAGGGCCAGGCATTTACTCCGCCCTCGGCTCTGGTGCTGGAGCAATTGTAGTAAAGATTATCTGTCAGACCTCTTCAGCCCTAATTCAGTACCCCTTGAACAAGTTTGTAGTAATGAAAGCTTAATACTTTGGCTTATATAAGGCGCTCTTTATCTTCAATTATTCCGCCACAGAGAACATTATCTCCATCATAGAGCACCAGGCTCTGTCCGCAGGTTGCAGCCTTTACAGGATTCTTGAATACGGCTTTGATTTTTCCATCCTCAGTAAGAGAGGCCTTACACTCATAAGAAAGGCCTGCGCTTCTGATCTTGGCAGAAACCTCTATCTCTTTTTCTATGGTCTCCACTGCGCCCCAGACTATCTGAGAAGCTGTAACAGATACGTCCTTAGTCTCTTCTTCAAAACCAACAACCACCTCGTTTGCCTTAACTCTCAGTTCTGTTACATAAAGTGGCCTCTCAGCTCCTATTCCTAGACCCTTTCTCTGGCCTATGGTGTAGTTCCATACACCCTTGTGCTTGCCCAAAATCTTCCCATCTTTGTTAACTATATTTCCAACCTTAGGCTCCACATCCAGTAAGTCTGAGTAGCTACCACTGTAAAAGTCCTGACTTTCAGTCATGCCCGCAGGGTGAAAGCCAAGAGACACATCTATCTCTCTAACCTCTTTCTTCGTCATGCCACCAAGAGGAAAAAGTGTCTCAGAAAGCTGCTTCTGGCTCAGTCTGTAGAGAAAATAGCTCTGGTCCTTGGAAAGGTCCGTGCTTCTCAGAAGCGCATACCTGCCGTTTTGCTGCTTTTCTATTCTTGCATAGTGACCGGTTGCAAAATAATCAAACTCAATCCCCGCCTCTCTGGCTCTTTCAACCATGGCTCCGAACTTTATCTTTTGATTGCACCAAACACATGGGTTTGGGGTTCTTCCGTCCAGATACTCGGACTTGAAGTTTCCAAGAACAATTCGCTCATAAAGCTCTGAGATATCCAGAGTCATGTGCTTAATTCCCAGACTCTCACAGATTTCTTCCGTCTTCTTTATGTCTTTGGTCTCAGAGGGAGCAAAACAGGCGTTTGCATTTAAATCCCCGTGGAACTCCCTGCCCTCTTTCCAGATGGCCATGGTCACACCTGTTACATCGTATCCCTGCTGCTTCAGAAGATAAGCAGCAACGGAGGAGTCTATTCCTCCGCTCATACCTACAAGTACCTTAGTCATCAGAATGCCCAATTTCCGTCTTTGAAGATATCTACAACTCTTCCGTCCCGGCACTTACCCTTAATACTCAGATCCTTACTTCCAATCATGAAGTCAACATGGATCATTGAGTCATTCACACCAAGCTTTCTGCACTCCTCAAGGCCCAGCTCTTCATAGCCTTCTATACAGTCCTGGAAGCCCATTCCAAGAGCTAAGTGGCAGGTTGCGTTCTCATCAAAGAGAGTGTTGTAGAAAAGAATGCCTGAGTTGTTAATAGGAGAGTCAAACGGAACAAAGGCGCACTCACCGAGGTAGGCTGAGCCTTCATCCATGGTAATCATCTTGGTCAGTAGTTCTTTATTCTTCTCAGCATCCCATTCAACTGCCTTTCCGTCTTTGAATCTGATCCAGAAGTTTTCAATAAGCTGGCCCTGGTAGCTGAGCGGCTTAGTTGCATAGACTATCCCTTCAGCCTTTCCTCGCATAGGAGTTGTAAAGCACTCTTCGGACGGAATGTTCGGATTAAACCAAATACCCTGCAGGCTCCTCTCTTCTCCGCCGCAGAAGCGGCCTCTTTCAATTAGTCCGGCTCTAAAGTCTGTTCCGTTTGAAGACTTGTAAATAAGCTCCTCAAGTCCGAGTGAGTTAAGATACTCACATCTGTTTCTGAGATCTGCATTGTGTTCAATCCATGACTGAACAGAGTCTTCAGTAACTCTGGCAGTTGAAAGAATAGCCTCCCAGAGTTTCTCAACAGCCTGCTTTTTTGACAGCTCAGGGAAGAGCTTCTTAGCCCACTTCTCACCGGGAACAGCAACTATACACCACTGGTCCTTGTTCTCCCATGTGTCTCTATACTTCTTCAGTGTCGGATAGAGCATTCGTCTTACATCCGCGACCTTCTTCTGATTAATTCCCTTAAGTCCATCCGGGTCTTCACTTTCAATAAAGAGGCGGCAAGGTATAGCCTCAGCCTGATACTTCAGCTTCTCTTCCTGCCAGGCCTTGATCCTACCCATATCTGAAGTCTTTCTGTAGCGGTAGTGAATCTTAGCCAGGCTCTGGTAGCTCCAGTCAACAAGAACTTCCTTTGCGCCGCACTTGTAGCACTGCTCAACAACCATCTGAACAAACTCGGGCTGGTCCAGGTCGCAACGGATCCACACATCCTGGCCCTTCTGAACATTTAGCCCTTTAACAGCGATTAATCTTGCGTATTCTTTCAAAATAGACTTTTTCATATATATTTACCTCTTATAATTCCTTTCTCGGTATAATTATCTACTTGTTTTCCTTCAAAATCACAACAACAGCTCCACTTCCACCTTCTGAGGCAGGTGGGTTCAATTCCGCCTCTCTGACATGGTTGTTGTTCCTTATCACTTCTAAAATAGCTGGTCTGAGAACAGCTTCTCCGTTCGGAGAGTGGATTCCCTTACCTGTTATTATGCGGATTTTCCTTAGCTTCTTCTGCCATGAGTTATCTATGAAAGACTTAGTTGCATCAACAGCCTCTTCAAGCTTTCTCATATGCAGATCCAGCGAGTCCTGAACCTGCATCTTGCGCAGGACAGAAATAGTTGGAGACACCTCCTGTGTCTCCTCTATCTGAGTCTTTTTTCTTATGGCACTCTCTTCATCGTGGCTTCTTTCCCACTTTGAATAGATATCCGCAAAATCCTGCTTCATCAGACCTCTCTGATATCAAGAATCTCTTTTACAAAGGGCTTCATAATATCAAGAACCTCAGAGGGCTTTGCACCCTGAATCTTCATGGTACAGATGGCGGTGCTTTCATCATTTCCGGCAAATGTTCCGTAGGAAACTATGTTCAGGTTCTTGCCTGAAACAGCACTTGTTATATCTGCCAAAACACCCTTGCGGTCATCTACCAGGAATTCAACACGTGTTCCGAAGTGTCTGGCTCCGAACAGCTCCATAAGAATCTTGAAGAGGTCACTCTTGGAGACAATACCTACAAGCTTTCCGTCCTCAAGAACGGGAAGACAGGAGAGGTCCTGGTCAATCATGAGGCGGGCTGCCTCTTCAATTGTAGCGTTTTTATCCAGTGTTACAGGATGCCTGCTCATAAGCTTCTTGACTGTAAGCTTACTCATGAGATAGTTCATCTCATATGCACTGAGTGTTGATACAGGAGAAGGAGCTGCCTCGAGAATGTCCTTCTCTGAAATAACTCCGACAAGCTTCTTTTCAGAATCAAGAACAGGAAGCCTGTGGACCTTTTCTCTCACCATCAGCTCTTTTGCATCCTGAATGTTCATATCAGGAGTAGCAGTGACGGGATTTCTGGTCATACGTCTCTCAATAATCATAGTGTTAACCTCTCCCTATAATTCTAGCATACAATCCGGCACCGGGCACGGAAATCTTACTCTCCAAGGTAGGCAGCCCTTACCTGAGCATTCTTCAGTAGACTGCTTGCCTTATCTGCGAGAACTATCTTACCGTTCTCCATAACGTAGCCCATGTCTGAAGACTTCAATGCCAGGCGGGCGTTTTGCTCAACTATAAATATGGTAACCTTGTTCTCACGGTTGATGATTGTGAGTTTGTTGAATATATCTTGAACAATCAGCGGGGCAAGACCAAGGCCCGGTTCATCAAGAAGAAGAAGGGTCGGATTAGACATAAGAGCTCTGGCTACAGCAAGCATCTGCTGTTCCCCTCCAGAGAGGGAGCGGGACTTCTGCTTTCTTCTGTTGCCGAGAATCGGGAAGAACTCATACATCTCTTCCTTTCTCTGCTGGACCACAGCCTCTTCACGGACCATGAAGGCGCCCATATCCAGGTTTTCTTCAATAGTCAGGTCAGCAAAAACGCGGCGTCCTTCCGGAACCAAGGCCACACCCTTTCTGACAAGAAGGTTTGTAGGCACTCCCTTGTAGTGACCACCCGTTGCCTGACCGAGAAGCTCACCCTTAAAGCTTATGCTTCCCTCTTTCAGAGGCTCAAGACCTACAATAGATTTCAAGAGTGTGCTCTTACCGGCGCCGTTTGCTCCAATCAGAGAAACTATCTCTCCTTCCTGGACAGACATGGAAACGCCCTTAAGAGCTGCAATATTTCCGTATGAAACACTTATATTATCAATTTTAAGAAGTTCACTCATACTCTGCCTCAAAAGTCCTCATCGTCATCTGAAGGGTCGTCATCAGTACCAAGGTAGGCCTCAATAACCTTTGGATCCTTCTGAATATCAGAAGCTGAACCCTGTGCAATCTTCTGGCCGTAGTTCAAAACGGTAATATTGTCACAGATGTTCATGACAAGCTTCATATCATGCTCAATAAGAACAACGGTAATTCCCAGATCCCTTATTCTCCTGATTGTCTGCATAAGAGACTCAGTCTCCTGCGGGTTCATACCTGCAGCCGGCTCATCCAAAAAGAGAATCTTCGGATCTGTAGCCAGGGCTCTGGCTATTTCAAGCTCTCTCTGATAGCCGTAAGGGAGGCTTCCAGCCTTCTCTTCAGCCATGTTTTCCATATGGAAGAACTCAAGCCACTTCATGGCCTTTCTGTACATCTGCTCCTGTTCACCCTCAAGGCGGAGAAAGCTCTTGAGAGCCAGGGCAAAACGGCTACCTTCCCCGTTTTTGAAGTGCAGACCTACCATGACGTTTTCAACAACAGAAAGCTCCTTGAACAGTCTTATGTTCTGGAAGGTTCTGGCTATTCCAAGGCGGCAGATCTTATGAGCCGGATAACCTGTAATATCCTTACCCTGATAAAAAACCTTACCGGAGGTTGGAACGTCCAGGCCAGTCATATTGTTAAACAAGGTCGTTTTACCGGCGCCATTAGGCCCAATCAGACCCGTAATCAGCCCGGATTCGACCGTAAAGTCAACTCTGTTTACAGCCACAACACCACCGTAGGCTCTGGTGAGACCTTTTGTTTCAAGCAAAATCATTTAGAGGCCTCCTTGGTTGTTTTTCTGTATTTTCTTTCTTTTCTACCGAGGATTCCCTGCGGTCTGTAGATCATCATGAGGACCAGAATCAGGCCAAAGAGGATCTGCCTTGCCTGGGCCGGGATGATATTTGAAAGCCCGACCATCTGCGGGAAGTAGCTGATAAGCTGGATAATGAAGGCTCCAAGGATAACGGCTGCAAAGTTTCCCATACCACCGAGAACGACCATACAGAGGGCCATGATAGAGACCATGAACACGTAGGTGCCCGGCATGACGGAGCCAATGTACAGAGCCTGGAGACAACCGGCCAAGCCAGCTGCTGCAGCGCCAAGAGCAAAGGCCCAGACCTTGTACTTTGTTATATTTATACCCATGGAAGAGGCAGCTATCTCATCTTCTCTGATGGCTTCCAAAGCTCTTCCCATTCGGCTCTTTGCAATTCTTTCAAACAGCAGATAGACAATCAAAACAAAGAACCAGATAACGGCAATGTACGCATACTTACTCTTTATGGTAAGACCGAAAATCTCAGCCTTTGGAATTCTGCTGATACCGTTCGGTCCGTTTGTCAGGCTGTCCCAGTTGTTGATGACGGTTCTGAGAATCTCTGCAAAACCCAAAGTGGCAATAGCCAGGTAGTCGCCTTTCAGACGCAGAGTCGGCAGTCCGATCAGAACGCCCAGCAGTGCACTGAGGACCACAGCCACCGGAATGGTGGCCCAGAATGACCAACCAAGTTTAACGCTCAAGATAGCGGTCACGTAGCTACCCACGGCAAAGAAACCTGCCTGGCAGAGGCTCAAAATACCCACGTACCCGGTAATCATGTTCTGGCCAAGGGCCATAAGGGCGTAAATGCCCGCATAAATAACAATAAGAAGGAAGAAATTCAGCATCAGACCTTCTCCTTTTCCGCCTTGCCCATAATTCCTTCAGGCTTAACGAGAAGAACAATTATCAGGACAGCGAAAGCAATTGCGTCTTTGTAGCTGGTAGGAATGCCCAGCAGGGCAATGCCAAAGGTCTCGAGCAACCCAAGAAGCAGTCCGCCGAGCATGGCTCCACCAATATTTCCAATTCCACCGACGACAGCGGCAACAAAGGCCTTCAGACCAACCATGGTACCCATGGTGGCGTAAACCTTAACATCCAGAGCAATCAGCATACCACCGCAGGCTGCGAGGGCTGAACCGATTCCGAATGTAAGTGAAATAATCTGGTCAGAGTTTATACCCATAAGCTTTGCCGTGCTCTGATCAAGGCTGGTTGCTCTCATGGCTTTTCCCATCCTTGACTTGCTGACAAACAGAGTCAGGGCAACCATCATGATGGTGGCAACAACCAGAATAAGAATCTGGTGAGGAGCAATTGAGATACCGAGAACATTCAGCGGGGTATTGTCAAAAGGATAATCAAGCTTACGGCTCTGAGTACCCCAAGCCCATGCAGCTCCGTTGGAGAGCATGAAAGAGACACCTATTGCTGAAAGCAGCGGAGCAAGCCTGGTAGCCTTTCTGAGCGGCTTGTATGCCAGCTTCTCAATTGTCATGCCGAGAAGTGCACAGATGAGCATGGAGGCAAGCATGGCAAGGATAAATGCAACGAACCACCACGGGCCCATAGCAGAACCACCTCTGAGAAAGTTAAAAATGAACAGTCCCAGGTAGGCACCTACCATAAGAATATCTCCATGTGCAAAGTTTATGAATTTAAGTATGCCGTAAACCATGGTGTATCCAAGCGCAATCAGGGCATAGATACCACCGAGGGTAAGGCCGTTTACAAGATGTTGGAAAAACTCAGCAATAGAACTCACTGAAGACCTCCTTCAATTTCTGTAAGAATAACAAAAAAAGGCACCGTTGTTCAAACGGCACCTTTGTTTTATTCAACTAAGTTAAAAAACTTATTTAACTTCGCTAAGGACTCCGTCAACAACTGTGTAGTTGCCCTGGAATACAGGAACCTGATTCTGTACTAGGTATACACCTGTTGTTGCTACAATGTCTCCATTGCTTTCAAAGTTAATGAGTCCGAGAACACCATCATAATCCTTGGTTGCAGCAACTGCATCTCTGATGGCAGATCTGTTTGTACCAGCAGCCTTGATAGCATTAATTACAATATTTGCAGCGTCATAAGCGTTTGTTGAGAATGTACCAGGATCAACACCGAAAGCCTTCTTGAAGTTGTTGATGAATGTCTGGTTCTCAGCACCAGGAGTTGGACCTGTGTAGATAACGCCATTAGCAAAATCTCCAGCAAGATCATAAATCTGAGCATCAGTGAATCCATCACCAGACAGGAACTGAATGTTCATACCAAGCTGAGCTGCCTGCTCGAGCTGCTGAGCCATTTCAGCTGTGTAGTTAGGAATATAGACAGCTTCAACATTTGCATTTCTGAGCTTTGTGAGCTGAGTCTTGAAGTCCTTGTCGCCGACCATACATGTCTCAGCAATAGTAATCTTTCCACCAGCTGCTTCAAAAGCTTCCTTCATACCTTCATAAAGACCCTGGCTGTAATCGTTCTTTGCATACAGAGCACCGAGATTCTTAATTCCGAGAACCTTTGCAAAGTAGTAACCGGCAACCTTTCCCTGAAGACCATCATTAGGAGTTGTTCTGAAAATATATGAACCAATGTCAGTTACTCCATCAGCTGAAGCACTTGGGCTGATAAGAAGAATTCCCTCTTCCTGAGCCTTTTCTGCAATTGCAAGAGTCTCACCTGTAAGAACAGCACCGACAATTGCGCAAACCTTATCATTGTTGACAAGCTTCTCAAAACCGGCAAGAGCCTTATCTGGAGCGCCTTCACTGTCTTCGGCATAAAGGATAATCTGAGCACCATTAATACCGCCAGCAGCGTTTGCCTCATCTACAGCAAGCTGAACAGCCTGGTAGCAACGTACACCATAGTTAGCATAGTCACCTGTGAGAGGTCCGATAAATCCGATCTTGACCTGTGATGTTGCTGCTTCTTTAGCACCACCGGCAAAAACTGCAGTGACAGCAACAAGAGCAACCAGAAGTACTACAAAAAACTTCTTCATATTTTTCTCCTGACACGGAACCCTTCCTTAGGTTCCTATAGTTTTTTCATTTTAAGAATTTAAAACTGTTATACAGAAAACCGTATTTTTATGCAATAACCTGCATACCCGATTAAAAAATCTTTTTATAGCTTTTTTATGCGGCCTGTTTGGCAGTTCGCTTAATAATATAGTAAACAGGCTCAGCGCTTCAATAAATCATTCTTGACAAATGGCAAAATCTGCGTAAGTTTTATTTATTGCGTCAAGGAGGTTGCACACATGGCAGAAAAGACCTTAATTATTGTAGAGTCTCCTACCAAAGCAACAACAATCAGAAAGTTTCTCGGCAACAACTGCACAGTAATTGCAAGCAAGGGCCACATCAGAGCTCTCCCCGAGAATTCAATGGGTATAGATATAAAGGGCGGCTTCAAGCCACAGTACATTATAGATTCCAGCAAGAAGGACATAATCAATAAGCTCAAGGCCGAGCTTAAAGATGCCACAACTCTCATACTGGCAACTGATGAGGACCGCGAGGGAGAAAGTATAAGCTGGCACCTTCTTGAGGTTCTCAAACCAACTATTAATTACAGACGTATGGTTTTCCATGAAATTACAAAGAAGGCCATTCTTGAAGCCTTTGAAAACGGTCGTGAACTGGACATGAACCTGGTCCATGCCCAAGAGGCTAGAAGAGTTTTGGACAGACTATACGGTTACACAATCAGCCCGGTGCTCTGGTCAAAACTCTCGAACAAAAAGCTCAGTGCCGGCAGAGTTCAGTCTCCGGGTTTGCGTCTGATAGTAGACCGTGAGAGAGAAAGAATGGCCTTTACCAAGGCTGAATACTGGAGCCTTGAGGCTAGTTTTAAAGAAGGCATTAAGGCAGAGCTGGTTGAATATGAAGGAAAGAAGGTTGCAACCGGGGACAGTTTTGAAAAAGAGACTGGAAAGCTCAAAGACAGTGAGAAGTTCCTTTTAATTAATTCTTCATCTGTACAGGGCGTAAAAGAGGCTCTTAATGGTTGTGTATACACTGTTGAAGCAGTTTCTGAAAAATCTTCTACTATTAAGCCATACGCGCCCTTTACTACCAGTACACTACAGCAGGAAGGAAACATAAAGCTTCATCTTTCTGCAAAGCAGATTATGAGCATTGCGCAGCACCTCTATGAGAGGGGCTTCATCACCTACCATAGGACTGACAGCCCAGCGCTCAGTAGTGAGGGGACCAAGGCTGCTATTGCTGCTGCCACAGCGCTGTTTGGGGCCGAGCATGTCTCTTCCGCGCCGCGCCTTTATGCTTCAAAGAGCAGTCTCTCCCAAGAGGCGCATGAGGCCATCAGACCGGCTGGAGAAGTTTTTGTGGCGCCTGAAGATACGCTCTTGAGCGGTAGAGATCTCTCCCTGTACACACTCATCTACAAGAGAACTCTTGCCAGCCAGATGAAGGACGCAAAGAAGATTACTTCTACAGCAGATGTCCGCACCACAGATGGCAAGGCCCTCTTCAAAGCCACTGCCTCCAGGTACGAGTACCAGGGCTTTAGAAAGCTCTATGTAGAAGATGAAGACTCTAATAATGGCAAAGAACTGACTCTGCCATCTCTTGAAAAAGGTACCGTCCTTAACCTTTCAGCCTTAACTGAGGCCAAGCACGAGACCATGCCACGTGGTAGATTTACTGAAGCTTCTCTTGTTAAAGAACTGGAACTTTTAGGGATTGGTAGACCGTCAACATACGCAACCATCATTGAGCACATAATTGATAAGAACTACGTTACAGTCTCTGACCATGCCCTGATACCAACCTTCACTGGTTTTGCAGTCATCCAGGTTCTTGAGCACTTTGACCAGTATATTCAGTACAACTTTACCAGTGAGATGGAAAGCGAGCTTGACTCCATAGCCGAAGGTAAGATTACTGAACTTGACTACTTAAAGAAGTTCTATGAAGGACCACAGGGTCTTGAAGAACAGGTTAAGAAGGCTCGTGAAACTATAATCCCTAAAGAAGTTAAAGAGATTAAACTGCCTCAGCTAAGTCCTGATCACAGTATACTGATCGGTCAGTTCGGTCCGTACGTTCAGAACAGTGAAGGTAATAATAAGAGTGTTCCACGTACATGGATTCCTCAAAACGTAACTGATGAGATGATCGACAGTCTTTTTGAAGAAACTGAAAAAGCCACAAACCCGGTTGTTGCTACAACTGAAGATGGTCAAAATGTCTATAGATGTACTGGCCGGTTTGGAGACTACTGGCAGATTGGCGAACCATCAAATTCTACAGATGTCAAACGTTTCAAAATTCCATCAAATCTTTTGAAGGTAGAGGTTCCCTCTTCACGTATTCTTGAATTCTTCACTTTACCACGAACCTTGGGTAAGACTGAGGATGGACTAGTTATTACTGCCAATATTGGTCGTTACGGTCCATTTGTCAATGCTGGTAATGATTATAGAAACCTAAAAACCTACGATGAACTTTTTGCCTTGGATGAATCAACTGCCCGTGCTTTGTTCACTCAACCTAAAGCCACTAAGACAACTGAGGCTAAAGTTGTCAAAGACTTTGGTGAATACAATGGACAGAGCTTTTCAATCATGGTTGGTCGTTACGGCTACTATTTGAAACATGGTAAGGAGAACTATAGATTACCTAAAGAATGCCAGCACGACGAGCAGAAATGCAAAGACTTTGAAAGAGAAAAGGCTATTGAGCTTTTGAAGAAGTAAGTTTAATATGTTTTTTGTTGGTCCTTTAGCTCAGCTGGATAGAGCACTTCCCTCCTAAGGAAGGGGTCGTGCGTTCGAATCGCGCAAGGATCACTAGCTGCCGTTTGGCAGCTTTTTTTATAGTCCTGGCTTTGGAGATTTGTCTTGCAGTGGCCTGGATGCATTGAAACGTCGGTCAAAATGAGCTTTTTCAATGAAATTTTCATTGAAGAGCACTTCAAAACAAGCCGTTTCAATGCAAACCATAATCTTTTGTGGTGTAATTGGAATCTAGATACAGGCGTAGCCAAGGCAATAATCGTCTATCATCTTCCTGATTACCTCAGTTCTCAGCTTATCCGACTCACTTTCCGTGCTGAAAATCAAATCCTTACCAAATATTAAACCGGCACTAAGATAATCCATGATTTTCTGGGAATTCCTTGCCAAATAAGATGGGTCATCCATCATTCCTAAATGTTCCCAGATGACGACCCGCCCTGTTAAACAGTTGAGTATATAAAAGTCAGGTTCATAAATCTTGCCTCTGATGGTGATACGACATTCGTAAATGTATGGCACACCCAACATGAATAACATGTCAGCTATAATCACTTCTGTTTTAGAGCGGACCCAGTCACCTTTGGCAGTCTTGTACGGATGTGTTGACTTGTCCGCTTTACCTGCATTTGTCCTGCTCCACTTGGGATCTTTGGCATCTGCCATTTTAAACGGAGTTACAAGAGCCCTCTTGTCTGGAGCCATCCTTTCCAGTGCAGATGGCAATTTTTTCATGTCTTGCAATTTTTTGACGGAAACAGCAAGAATTTCATGAATTTTCTCAATCTCTCCAAGAAAGTTTTTCAAGTACTCTTTTTGTATGAGGTCTTTTTTCAAACCCTCGTTTTCATTACCCAGATAGACTCTGTTTCCATCAACATATTGATAGGTGTAAAGCCTGGATTTGTTGCCGGTAACATGAATTGAGCCCTCAGGCATCTGGGAGATGGCCTTTTCAAGGTATTTCATCAAATGGGAACATAAAGCAAGTAAGCTTTTAAGAAACTTTAAAAAAATATCTGTCATACTTACTTAGACGCCGCAAAGTGCCCAAGCCTTGTAAAATTTCACGGGTAATGAAGTAAATAGTGAAGTAGTGGCACATGATAATGGATAAAACTTTATTCAAAATTATATTGAAAATAGTCTAATCAAGTTTTATTGTCTGATGACATGAAGGTCTCATCCGAAGGAAGGGATAAGAGTCTGTTTTTTGTCATCTTCCTGGCAATAATATTCCTCTTCTCATTTTTTCTAAAAGAGATAATGGTTCCGTTTATCAGAATGGAGATTGCGAACGACACCAGTGGAGCTTCTAGGCTGTTGTCCGAGAAGGGAGTGCTGGGGATGGCATCGGTCGTGCTGATTGAGGCACTGCAGATGGTTGTAATCTTTGTGCCAGCTGAATTTATTCAGATTTCCAGTGGTTTAAGCTATCCGTTCCCAATTGCTTTATTGCTCTGCGATTTGGGCGTAGGACTTGGGGCTACAATCATATTTGTTCTGGTAAGGCTATTTAATTTCAACAATAAGGCCTATGAGAGGAACAAGAAGAATATTGAGAGGATCTCGGCAAATGTAAGTAATAGAAACACAACATTTCTTATTTACCTACTCTTCTTCATGCCTCTAATTCCGTTTGGAGCCATCTGTTACTACGGTAGCGGAACCAGGTTAAGTTATAAAAAGTATATATGCACAGTGGTCACTGGTGTAATCCCATCAATTGTGGTGTCAAACCTGATGGGTGCTGCTGGAGCAGCCTTTATCTCAAATGAACTACCACTGTGGATACTTATTACCATAATTGTTGCCCTTGCAGCTCTACTGTTTGCACTCATTGCCTTCTTTATAAAAAAGTACATGTTAAAAGGAACCGAAGGAACTCCGGACTCCCCTGTTTATGCGTTTACAGTCTTTTTGGCTAGGACATGGCAGGGTAAGCCGAGAAAACTCAGAATTGATGAAGAGCTGATGAAAGATGTGGAAGCCCCGTATGTGGTTCTTTCAAACCACGAATCATTTGCTGATTTTAACTACATTTCCCGTCTCTCACACCCTAGAAACCCAAGCTACCTGGTTAATGAGTTTTACTGCACCAGACCTATTTTGAAGCGCCTGGCCAAGGGTGGTGGGTTTATTCCAAAGAAGCTTTTTACTAAAGAGTTCAGACCGGCCATGGATATACTCAGGACTGTGAGAAAAGGTTTTCCTGTGGTCATTTTCCCGGAGGGAAGACTCTCTCCAGATGGGAAGAGCAACAGCATGGCTGACAGTGCCGCCTTCTACAAAAAGCTTCATGCAGACTTGGTTCTAGTTAGAATAAACGGAGCCTATTATGCAAAACCCAAGTGGAGAAAGAAGCGCTTTAATTCAAAAGTAGAGCTGACGGTCAAGAAGGTAATCAAGAGCCAAGAGCTCGAAGGTATGAGTAGTGATGAGCTTGACAGGATTATAAGAGAGACGCTGTACAACAATGCTTCAGAACACGTTATAGATACCTACAAACAGAAGAATAAAGCTAAGGGCCTTGAGAACATTTTGTACAGGTGCGCTGACTGTGGTGAGCTCTACACTACTAAGGGAGTTGGGAACGTCTTTGTATGCACCGCGTGTGGCACTAGCAGAAGCATAGGTGTGGACTACAGATTCTCAAGTACAAACGCAAAGAAGAAGATTGAAAGTATAGATCAGTACTACAACGCCATAATAGACCTAGAAGAAAAAGAGCTGGACAAGTTTGAGCTGAGAACTAAGGTTAAAACCAAGATTTTTGGTGAAAACGGTGGGCCTGTGAGAAAGGAGAATGGTGAGTGTTTTATGAACAGCAAAGAGTTTGGCTACAGGACAGAGTCTGACGGATTTACTATAGATATGAAGGATTTGCCGGCTTTGGCTTTCTCTTGCAATGAGGAGTTTGAGCTGTACCATAATAATGAACTGCACTACTTCTACCCAGTTGAAAATAGACGCCAGTGTGCCAGGTGGGCCCTGCTTGTGGACCTGATGGCCAAGAAGAGAGGAGATATATGAAAGCAGATAGAAAGACGTTGATTAATATTTCGAAGAAGACTTTTTTGCAGGTCTCGGTCCTGCTTGTGGCTCTGCTACTGTTTTCTATAGTCCTCACCTATGTGGTGCCTAAGGGGAGCTTTGGAACGCTACCAGATGGTGGTGTGAACTACCTTGAGTACACAGAAAGAAGCGACTTGAAGGGAATAGAGATTTGGAGGGGGTTACTGGCTCCAGTGCTTGTTTTTGGCTCTTCTGATGGGCTTACCCTGATTATGCTCTCGCTGTTTCTGTTTGTTATTTCAGCCTCGTTTCAGGTGATGAATGACGTGGGCGGAGTCAGGATTATTGTTGGTTCTGTGTCGGAGAGATTTAGAGATAGGCCGTGGACACTGCTAGTGCTGGTGTCGCTACTCTTTTACTCTTTTGGAGCATTTCTGGGACTGTTTGAAGAAATGCTGACTATGCTGCCGATTGTCACGGCGTTGAGCATTGCCCTAGGCTATGACTCATTTACGGGCTTCATCTGCTGCATTCTCTCGTGCGGTTTCGGGTTTGCCGGGGCCATCACAAACCCGTTCACGGTGCTGCTCGCCTCACAGATTATAGGGGCCAACCCGGTTGAGCACCTCTGGTTCAGAATCCTGATTTCGGCGGTCATGTTCGGGCTGCTGATTGCGTACCTGGCTACGTACACAAGGAAGATTAAGAGGGAACCAGAAAGTAGCGTGACGGCAGAGCACGACAGGACCAGAAAAGACACAAGGGCCACTGGAGGTGCGAAAGAAACCAGAGAAGACAAGAGAACTGCCTACATCTACTCGGCCTTTCTGCTTACCGCCTTGGCTCTGATCATAGTCTCTTCTCTTTCATCAAGCCTCAGGGGCTACACGGTTGTAATTCTTACAGCCTACTTTCTGATTTTTGGGCTTATTGCGGGAGTTCTGGCCTCCCACAGTGCAAAAACTACTTTTTCCAGTTTCCTTCACGGCCTACTTGGCGCCCTACCCACAACTGTGTTTATAGCTCTGGCTGCGTCTATCAAGTACGTTTTTGACCGTGGAGGCATTATGCCAACCATAGTCCACCAGATAAACACACTGATTGAGGGCCGCAGTCCGATTATGGTTGCTCTGGCCATTTATCTGATAGTGCTGCTGCTGGAGTTTTTTATCTCCTCGTCCACGGCAAAGGCTATCCTTGTCATGGGACTGCTGGCAGTGGTCAACACGGGCTTGAGTAAGCAGATGCTTGTGCTTCTTTACACCTTTGGCGATGGCTATACAAATGTCATTTTCCCGACTTCTCCAGTGCTTCTCATCTCTCTTTCAATGATCGAAGTGAACTATTTCACGTGGATAAAGAAGGCTCGCAACCTCTTTCTGATAAATCTATTATTGGTAGTTTTGTTTATAGTTCTAGGCGTGGTAATTGGCTACTAAGTAGGCTGCTTCAACCGCTTACCTTTCCAGCCAACTGTCCGCAGGCGCCCTTTATCCCTCGGCCACGGGAGATTCTGATTGTGTACGGCACGTTCAGCTCATCCAGCTTGCGGCAGAAGTGGTTTATCTCTTCCCTGCTCGGTGTAACAAACTCCAGCTCCGGACATGGGTTAAACGGGATAAGATTCACAACTACTGTTAGGCCCTTGCAGAAAGAGGCAAGCTTAAACGCATCTTGGTCTGAGATGTTTACACCATGAATCATGCAGTACTCAAAAGTAAAACGCCTGCCGCTGACACTCTGAAAATCTTTGAGAGCGGCCTTGAGAGTTGAGAGGTTGTAGGCCTTATTAATGGGCATGAGGGAACTGCGGGTAGTATCATCTGCTGAGACAAGAGAGACGGCTAGCTTTACAGGAACTCGGCGAAGTGTGAGCTCTTTTATTCCTGGAACTACACCACAGGTAGAGATAGTTATGCGCCTCATACTTAGCCCTATTCCGTCTTCGTCGTGTAGAAAGTCTATGGCTGAAAGAACGTTTTCTATGTTTGCAAACGGCTCTCCCATGCCCATGAAGACCACGTGGTCTATCTTACCAGGAGACCGGCCCTGGAGGAGCAGAAACTGTTCACAGATTTCGCTAACCGTCAGGCTTCTTTTTAGTTTCAGTGTGCCTGTTCTGCAGAAACGGCAGCCCATGGCGCAGCCACTTTGGGATGAGAGGCAGGCAGTTAAACCGTCGGACTTATCATGAAGAAGAACGCACTCAACCACGTTTTCATCAAAAAGACGCAGTAGTAGTTTTATAGTGCCGTCACTGTCCGACTGGACAGCGGCAACTTCTGTGGTGTAAAGGCAAAACTCGCTCTCAGATAGTGAGGCTCTGAGAGAAGCTGGCAGGTCTGTCATCTGGTCAAAGGAAGTAGCACCGCGGCTGATCCATTTGTAGATTTGCCTAGCGTGAAAGCTCTTTCTGAGCTGGAGGACTTGTTCAATTTCCTGTGGCTTCTTGCCTATCAAAGACGTCTTCATCAACGCTATAATAACAAGTGGGCAAAAAAACAGCAATGTTGTATAATTTTCCCCAATCAGAGATTCAGGAGTGACAGATGAGTTTAAATTGCGGAATAGTAGGCTTACCGAATGTAGGGAAATCGACAATCTTCTCAGCACTGACAAGTGCACCGGCAGAGGCCGCCAACTATCCGTTTTGCACCATTGAGCCAAATGTGGGCGTGGTGAACGTACCTGATGAGAGGCTGGACAGGATAGTGAGCCTCATCCCAACCGCCAAGGTCATACCGGCCGTGACGGAGTTTGTAGATATTGCCGGCCTGGTAGCTGGAGCCTCAAAGGGAGAGGGTCTGGGGAACAAATTCCTTGCCAATATCAGGGAAGTTGGAATAATTGCCCACGTGGTGAGGTGCTTTGAGAACCCGGATGTCATACATGTGAATAATAAAGTTGACCCTGCGGGCGATATTGAAACCATTAACATTGAGCTTGCTCTGGCAGACCTTGAGACCGTAACTAAGCGTTATGAAAAGCAAAGTCGATTAAACAGGGTTTCAAAAGAAGCCAGGGAGAACGCTGTTCTTCTTCCAATCTACGAGAAGCTGATGAACGCCCTTCAGGACGGAAAACCGGCTCGCTCTGTTGTCACTGAAGCTGAAGAAGCCGAAATGATTAAGGACCTGTGCCTGATAACAATGAAACCCGTAATTTATGTTTGCAACATAGATGAAGGCTCTATCTCAACCGGAAACGCCTTTGTTGAGACTGTTAAGGCTATAGCCACCGCAGAGAACGCTCCGGTGGTGTGCATGTGTGGCAAGACAGAGGCAGAGCTGGCGGAGATGGATGAAGAAGACAGGGCCATGTTCCTTGAGGACCTGGGGCTGAAGGAGAGCGGCATGAACGCCCTCATCAGAACCGCCTACGCAACCCTAGGGCTGAGAACCTTCTTTACTGCAGGAAGCGATGAAGACCGCGCCTGGACCTTCAAGGCGGGTAGCAAGGCTCCTCAAGCTGCCGGAGTCATCCACACGGATTTTGAAAAAGGTTTTATAAGAGCTGAGGTCTACAGCTGTGAAGATCTGTTCAAATACGGTTCGGAAGCCAAGGTCAAGGAAGCTGGAAAACTCAGGCTGGAAGGCAAGGAATATGTTGTCCAGGATGGAGATATAATGCACTTCAGATTCAACGTCTGATTCAGCATCTGAAAAAATGAAGGGAAATCCATGAGAAAGATTATCCAAGCCATGTTTCTGATTCTGATACTCTCTATTCTTGTTTCATGTCAGGTTACCTCAAACCTGAACCTGGATGACAGAGTCTCAGGCTCGAGCCTCAGCTCAATCAGAACAGATTCCTTTTTTGAAGGAGTTCTGGAGGATCTTTCTTCATGGAAAGACTCAGGCTCAAATGATCCTGTAACAGATGTTGCCATAGAGTCCTTTGCCAGAAAGCTGAGTGAAAGTCCCTACTCCGGGAACGTGCTTTTCACAAAAACAGACGAGCACTCATATACCGGAGAGTTTGACTTCTCTGACTTTACCCTCCTTCTTGAAGAGCTCAGCGGAGAGTACAAAGACCAGGATCTGATAACTCTTAAGAGCTCAAACAACAGAACCCGGTTAACACTTAAAATCAGTCTTGAGAATTATGACGTTCTTTCCTCCATCCTCCCCTTCCTCGCAGATCCGAACTTTGAGGTCTGGGGACCAAAGTACAACAATCCTCCGTACGATTACCTGACAGAGGAAGATTATAAGGATCTGGTATCTTTTGTTCTTGGGGAAGATGGCCCTGAGAGCATAGATGCTTCCTCCGTCAGAATAATCATCAACACCCCGATGGACATAGTCAGTACCAACGGGACAAAACTTTCCGAGAAGAGCGTGGAATTCACCTTCCCGCTCATAGACTTCCTGCTCCTGCATGAAGAAATATACTTCTATTGTGAGTTCTGAACATGAAACGAATAACTTTAATAATCATACTACTGTTCTCTCTTCTTTTCAGTGCCGCTGCCGATGTGCACTTTAAAGCGGAAGGTGATATAGGCTTAACCGGTACTTTGAATATTCCCACTGCCGACTATTTAAATAACGTTGGTGGCGCAAGAGCTGGACTATCAGTGTTTTCAGACGTGGATTTGGGTATAAGAGTTGACAATCTCTCAGTTACTGCAGGCATTTCTGTTTTTCTTAACTCAAGGACACAAGCCTACCACAACCTCTGCCTCAAGGGTTTTGTGGCTTACGGACCAAACTTGAAGCTTCTGTACAGTTTCCCCTCTTCCAGGTTCACGGCTTCTTTGAAGGCACGCATGCTCTTTTGCAGCTACTTTAACTCCCAGGACGAGTTTCTTGCCTTCACGGCAGAGACAGCTGTTGGCTACAGACTAGGGAATCCGGACAAAGACTACTTAAGTCTTATCTTCCCAATCAACATGACCTATAGAAAAGATATTTTGGGTTTAAGCTTTGGCGTGGGCCTTAGCGTACACGGAGGTGGAAGATGAGAAAGAAACTACTGCTTACATTTATCTGCCTCTTACTCATAAGCCTCACCCTCATCTCCTGCTCCTCAGACCCCTATGCCCAGAACAGGAAGTACCACATGATAGCCGTTGGCTACGACTACAAAGATTCTGCACCGACAGACCTTTCCAAGGATATTGACGATGCCGTCCAGGTTGCCAAATGCTTTGAAAGCCTCAGCGGAGGGAACATTGATATTCACTACATTCTGGGCTCAGACACCTCAGAGATAAGCAAATACGGGATAACTGATTATTCTTCCCCAACAACTGCAAACATACAAAGCGCAATCAATGAAGTTATGGAAACAGCAATGGGGACAGACATAACCGTTTTCTACTTCAGCGGCCATGGAGATTCAGCAAACAGTTCAAAAGTCTCCTATGAAAACGGCTTTACTCAGGACCTTTTTCTGGCCACGCAAAACAGCGGACATACTTATGACGAGTACAGGATTACAGACCTTTTTGAGGATCTGAGCACCATCCCTGGAACAAAACTGATAATCCTTGATTCCTGCTATTCCGGCGGAGCTCTTCCTCCGAACAACATTTCTTCAGACAGCAGTCTCTATGAAGATACGGACATATTCCGGGTTTTCCTTAACAGTGAGATAAATGTTGCATACCCTGACATATTTGCTCTTACTGCCAGCAGCTACTACACCACATCCTCATCTGCCGGATACCATCACAGCAAATTCACCAGTGTGCTTCTCAAGGCTCTCGGCTGGGATGATTCAAGCCTTCTGAATCCATACCTGGGCACAGTTTTATGCAAGAGCGGAAATGAAGTAACCCTCTCTTCCCTGTACGACTGGATATACAACAACGGTGGTGTTTATCATCCCCAGAGGCCGGTAGCATCAAGCACAAGTGCAGACCTTGTTCTGTTCACTTTCTGAAGAGTTACCCAAAACTAACTCCAATCATCGTAAAAAACTTGACACCTTCATTTTTATTCATTAGCTTTGCAGTTGATGAGTACTAATAAATTAATATATATGGATAACAATGCAACCACAAGGATAGCTCCTGAGGTTGTAAAGGAAATGGCAGAAGTTGAAGCTTCCGTCTACGGAAACGCCTCAAGTATGCACACTTTTGGAAGAGTTGCAAACTCTCTTGTGGAAGATGCAAGAAAAAATGTTGCAGACCTTCTTGAGTGCAGCCCTTCTGAGATTACGTTCACTAGCGGAGCTTCGGAAGCCAACAACACTGTTTTTTCTATAGCTAAATCCCTGATTGAGAAAAAGAAGGGTTCCAGAATCATAACCACCACTATTGAGCACCCCTCCATCATTGAAACTGTAAAGTACCTGAGAACTCAGGGAATTCAGGTAGACATGGTTTCTGTAGACACAGAAGGCAGAGTCAGGATGGATGAGCTTGAGAAGCTCATGGGACCGGATGTGGTACTTGTTTCTGTCATGACCGGAAACAACGAGATTGGAACCATTCAGGATATTGAGAAAATAGCAGAGCTTGCACACAAAGCAGGGGCCCTCATGCATACAGATGCCACACAGGCTATTGGAAAGATTGAGGTTTCAGCAAAGAAGTGGAAGGTTGACTATATTTCTATGAGCGGCCACAAGTTCTACGGTCCAAAGGGAGTTGGAGTTCTCTTTACCAGAAGCACTGCCCCATTCCTGCCGTACATTCATGGCGGTGAGCAGGAGCACGGAAGAAGAGCCGGAACTTATAATACAGTTTCTATCTACGGTCTGGGACTGGCTGCAAAGCTAGCCAAAGAAGGGCTGAAGGAAGAGCACGACAGGCTCTGGGAAATGAGAGAGAGGCTGAGAGAAGGAATAATTAATAATATTCCAGATGTCATAGTCAACGGCTGTCAGGAGCACTGCCTTCCGGGCACACTGGATGTGTCCTTCCCAAGTGCTGAGGGAGAGTCCATACTTCTTATGCTGGACATGTACGGAGTTGCAGTTTCAACCGGCTCAGCCTGTGCAACAGGATCCCTTGAACCAAGCTACGTACTTCTCTCCTGTGGTCTGGATGTAGAACTGGCCCACGGCTCCATCCGCTTCAGCCTTGGACGCTACAACACAGATGAAGAAGTTGATTATGTAATAGAAGTTCTGCCTCCTATCATTAAGAGGCTCAGAGAGATTTCCACCAGATAAGGTGATTTTAAGAGGTTAAAAATGAGCAGCAGTTTTATGGCTGATTGGGTTTATACAGATGTAGTTAAGGATCATTTCATGAATCCTAGAAACATTTGGGACAAGAATGAGAACTGGGAGCCGGATGCATTTGGTGAAGTTGGTTCTCTTGCCTGTGGCGACCAGATGAGAGTTGGAATCAAGGTCTTCAATGACAAGATTGCAGATATAAGATGGCTCACATACGGCTGTGCAAGCGCCATAGCTTCCACAAGCATGATGAGTGAAATGGTTAAAGGCATGACACTCAAAGAAGCTTACAATATAACTCCAACTATGATTACAGACGCCCTCGGCGGGCTTCCTGAGCACAAGTTCCACTGCTCAGTTCTCGGAGACAAGGCCCTTAGAGCAGCAATTGATGACTACCTTGAGAAGAACAACCTTCCCAATCCGTACAAAGATGCAACAGCAAAGATTGTCTGTGAGTGCAGAAACGTAACAGACCAGCAGATTGAAGAGCTGGTAAAGACAGACAGGGCCACAACCCTTGAAGAGCTTCAGGAGCTCACAGGCTACGGCACAGGCTGCGGAAAGTGCAAGAAGAATATTGAGCACATCTTTGAAGAGCTCCGCCACATCTACGGCAAAAGCTGATTAATACTTATAAACAAAAAAGGCTATGAACCAAAAACAGTTCGTAGCCTTTTTCATACGCCTATGACCATAGAAACTCTTCTGTCATGCTCTTCTTCTGGAAGAGTTTGAACTATCCTCTCTTTAGGAACCACGCAGATACTCTTCACATTTGGGAATTTGGACAGAACAGACAAAACCCTGTCATAGAACCCGCCACCGCGGCCAAGACGCAACCCGCTCTTTGTACAGGCCAAAGCAGGGACCAGAATAACAACTTTTTCATCTGAGAGATTTCTTATGTCCAGAGTCGGTCCATCAACGCTAAAAGTGCCGTTCTCCAGCCTCTTAATCTTCTCTTCCCAAGAGCTGTCCAGGATAGAAAAGTACCTGTAGTCAGAAGTAGGAACGGCCACGCAGAGCCCTCTCTTTTGAGCCTGAAGCATGAAAGGCCTAACATCCACCTCCCCTTCAAGCGGAATGAAGGAGAGAAGAGTATTAAAAGGCACATCCGGGAAATCCTTCCAGATGCGCCCATTTATCTTCTCTGCTTTGTAAATCTTTCTCAGCGCGTCTTTTTCCTGCATGAGAGCAGTATACAGAAAACTACGCCGTTAGTGTACTGAAGCTCTGGCGTATGCAGTTATGGATAACACGCTGCCCGGCTGAATTCGGATGAATCCCGTCAACACTCATGTACGACTCTGGGCTCCCTGTAGCCGCAAAGGCCCCGTTAACGTCTATACACCCTATGTTCTTAAAGGCCGCCAGCGCTGACACAATGTCCGAATACGCCTTCTGCGTCTTACTCACTCTGCCTAAATCCTGATCAAGCCAAATCATGATATTCTCATAGTTCAGGTTCTTTTTCTCACATGTCCACTTCAGATACCTCTTAGGTATGATAGGCGGCAAGGTCATGAGAATGGGTTTACACCCAAAACTCTTAATATAATCCACAAGACTGCTGTATGTACTTAGAAACAGCCCTGGATCTGTCTTCGGATCATGAGAAGCCTCCCTGTACGGGTCCAAAGAGATGGCCTCCCAGTCAAAATCACTGTCGTTTCCACCAAAATCCATCAGCACATAGGAGCACTGCGGATCCTTCTCAAAAAGACGCTTAGTAAATTCAAAACCTTTTAAAACGGTGCAACCGAACTTACTGAAGTTTTCAACAACCATGCCGGTTGCACCTTCAAAGTCAATAGTATTGACCGTTTCATAACGACCAGACTCCATATTCGGTTGTATGCCTTTAAGAATGGAGTCTCCAATTACTCTCAAAGTCATCTCTTAACCTTCCTCTTCCATGTCGTGCAGAAGATCGCAAAACGCCTGTGAAAATAAAAGCTCTAAAAGTACTGAAAAGTCCCTTCTCTCTTTGATAAACATTTTTAAATCCTCCTGGACTATAAGACTTGTGCCTTTTTTCTCAAGCACACCCAAAATATAGGACAGGAGGAAAAATAAAAAAATGGCAACTTTTAACCATTTTCACTTCATGGTTAAAAATCACCATCTAAAAATTCACACCGTTAATAATAACCATGATTTAAAGGCGCTCAAATGGCCATCTGGTTAGAATTAATCAGGCCAGTTCTTCAAACTGGGAATTGTACAGATCTGCGTACAGACCGTTTTTCTTCAGCAGCTCCTTGTGTGTGCCTTCTTCTGCAATCCCTTTGTGGCTTATGACCATAATGCGGTCGGCATTGATTATAGTAGAAAGCCTATGGGCAACGACAAAGCTTGTTCTGCCCTTCATGAGAATACTCATACCGGCCTGCACAAGCTGTTCAGTGCGAGTGTCGATTGCGGAAGTGGCCTCGTCAAGCAGCAGCACCTTCGGGTCCGCTATCAGAGTACGGGCCAGAGCAATCAGCTGCTTCTGTCCCTGGCTCATGGTGTCTTGGCTAACCTGAGCGTCCAAGCCACCGCTTTGCATGAGAATAAAATCCTCAAGTCCAAGGCGTCTGCAGGCTGAGATTATCTCTTCATCTGTTGCATCCCTCTTACCGTAAGTAAGGTTCTCGCGGATGGTTCCACCAAAGAGGAACGGCTCCTGAGTCATGACCCCAATATTTCTCCTCAAAGAGGCAAGAGTCACTTCACTGATATCCTGTCCGTCAATTCTAACTGTTCCCTTAACCGGGTCGTAGAAGCGGACCAAGAGGTTTACAATGGTTGTCTTCCCGGCTCCTGTAGGACCGACAAGGGCTATCATCTGCCCGGGTTCTGCGGTAAAGCTCAAGTCAGAGAGAATTTCCACGTCCGGCTCATCTGGGTAGGCAAAGTTAATATGATCAAACTCAACGCGCCCTTCTTTTACAACCAGTTCCCCTGCTCCGACCTTTTCCTGGAGAATGGACTCAGTGTCCAGCAGTTCAAAGACTCTCCCAGCTCCTGTTATCTGGTTTGTTAGCTGGTTGTACATGGCCGCCAGGCTTCTGATTGGTTGCCAGAAGAGTGTCATGTAGGTGGCAAAAGCTACCAGCTCTCCAACAGAAGAAGCACCAAGCTTGAGCCATCTGACAGCAAAGAGGTAGAGAACAAAGTACCCAAGTCCCTGGCTCCAAGAGATAACTATATTTAATAAATCAGCTCTTCTGACTGCCTTTACCCAGCCGGCACGCACCTCATCCATAACCCTGTCAGCTTCCTCTGTAGCTTCTTTCTCAGCACCAAAGGCCTGGATAACACGGATGCCCGTGTAGGATTCATGAGTGTAGGCATTCATGTTTGAACTCTTCTTTCTGAAGTTCTCCCAGTTCACAAAGCCCTTGACCGTAATGAAGTAGATAAAGACAACCAGGAAAGGAATGACTATCAGAACGGAAAGAGCCAGCCTTGCGTTTGAAACAAATAGAACTATGGTTATGAAGACAATTATGGCCACGTTCGGGATGATGGCTGAAATAAGGCGGGTCAGCATGTCTTTAAGAGAAGATACATCGTTAATAAGGCGAGAGAGAATCTTACCGGTTGGACGGCTGTCAAAGTAGTAGAGGCTCAAGGTCTCAAGGTGGTCAAAAGCCTCTTTTCTGATATTGTAAACTATCTCGTTTGTAATCTTAGAAAGCGTTCTCTCCCTCACTACCATCACCAGCCACAGCAGTAAGCTCAAGCCAGCGGAGACAGAACAGGTAATGATCAGACCCCGGACATCAGAGGCGGCCACATTTACATCTATGGCGTACTCTGAAAGCTTGGGAATGACCGTGATTATCAGAGAGCTGAGCAGAATGAGGAAAATAACAAAAACTATCTTTGCCTTATATGCAGCATAATAAGAGAGGACTCTTAAAAGAATGTTTTTCTTGCTGCCGCCAAAAGACTCTTCATCTTTTTTATATGTATTTACAGCCATCAGAGCACCTCCTCATCAGGATACTGGGTAATAAAGGTCTGGTAGTACAGCCCTCTCTTTTTCAATAGCTCTTCGTGTTTTCCACGCTCTGCTATCTTCCCCTCTTCCAGAACAATAATCTCATCTGCGTTTCTCACAGCTGAAATTCTATGGGCAATAATCATCAAAGTTGTGCCCTTTCTCTTCTTTATGGACTTCTGAACATACTTCTCAGTCTCCATATCCAGGGCACTGGTTGCGTCATCAAGAATCAACAGTGGGCGGTTTGAAGCAAAGGCACGGGCCAGGGCTACTCTCTGCTTCTGTCCACCCGATAGTCCTACTCCCTTTTCACCAATAACTGTTTCGTAGCCTTCAGGAAGCCGGGAGACAAATGAATGCGCGTCCGCATCCATTGCAGCAGATCTCATCTGATCCTCACTGAGCTTTCCACTCTGGCCCTTCTCCATGTTTGCCTTGATGGTGTCAGAGAACAAGAAGATATCTTGAGTGACTATAGCCTTTGCCCGTCTAACGCTGTCCAGATCCATATCTTTCAGATTAACCCCGTCCGAGAGAATAGAGCCTGAGGTTGGGTCAATAAAGCGCATGGCCAGGTTTGTAATAGTAGTCTTACCACTGCCGGTAGCTCCCATTATTCCCAAAGACTTTCCCTTCTCAAGATGGAACGTAATATCTTGAAGAATCTTATGCCCTTCAACCTCGTAGCTCACGTGATCAAACTCCAGATCTCCAGAGACCTTATCCAGATGGACTTGTCCCTCTTGCAGATGAGACTTACGGTCAAGAATGGCTGAAATCTTTCTCAAAGAAGCACTTGCTGTTGAGATTTCAGCAAGAAGCCAACCTACCTCCATCATGGGCCAGGACAGCTCTGCAGTGTAGTTAGTTATGGCTGTCAGCTGACCTAAGGTAAGGTTTCCACGGATTACCTGAATGCCGGAGAACAACACAGAGCCAACCATCATGATTCTGGCAAGGGCGTTCATAGGAGAACCCCAATCGGTCCACAAAAAGTCCAGCTTCAGAGAAAAATGCCTGAAAAGCCTGTTCTGCTTGTCAAAACGCTCAGCCTCATGAGCCTCTCGTCCAAAGGCCTTAACGGTCCTGATGCCGGAGAGGGTCTCACTTGCGCTCTGGTTCATGGCAGCTATCACGTCCGACCTCTTGCCCGCAAGCTTATCCCCCTTAGGCTCAGAAATGATTGCCAGCACCCCAATAATCGGCATGATTACCAGAGTTGGAATGCTACCCATGAAGTTGTACTTGACCATTGAGTACGTAATATACACCACGTGTACCACAATCTGCAGTGCAAACATGGAAATAAAGCCCATGACGAACCCCAGATTCTCAATATCCTGCTTGGTGCGGCTCATGAGCTCTCCCGGATTATTATCCCTGAAAAAGCTCTGGTCCTCACCGAGAATGGACCTGAAAACATCTTTTCGCATCTGGTTTTGCGTGCCTGCAGAAATACAGTCCGAAGCAAACTCATGGATGTACGAAAACACGCCCTGCAAAACATATATGAGCACAAGAGGGATAATGAGTGAGAAAAACATTTGCCCCTGTCCTCCGACAATGCACACGTCCACGACCTTCTGCACAAACTGAGGTCCAAGCGCAGACATCCGCACACTCACAACCATGCTCAAAAGCGTGATTACATAGAGCTTCCACTGTGTTTTTGCGTAATAAAGTACTCGTCTCATAAACAGCCCGTTTTAGCTAATCATCGTACCTGTTTATCAGACCTACAGTCAAGCCAATGACCGGACAAGAACAGCTCAACACAATTAAACCTGCGCTTTTCGTATATTTTCGGCCCATGTACCCCTGCGCTTTTCGGGAAAGAACAATAAAGTATCAATATTCCTGCGCTTTTCGTATTTTTTGAGCATTACTAACCTTGCGCTTTTCGTATTTCATGATAAAATAAAATCGAGGAAAATGCATGTTCAAGCGAAAGATTTACGATAAGCTGCTCGACTGGAAAAAAACCTGTAAAGGGACCAAAGCACTGTTGATTGAAGGAGCAAGACGAATAGGAAAATCAACAGTGGTCGAAGAGTTTGGAAAGAACGAATATAAAAGTTACATCCTGATTGACTTCAACAAAGTCAGCAGTGTTGTAATTGAAGCCTTCGAGAATTACTCAGAGAGGCTTGATAATTTCTTCATGGTCTTGAGTTCCGAATACAATACGCCACTGTACAGAAGAGAATCGTTGATAATCTTTGATGAAGTGCAGAAGTATCCTCATGCAAGAGAATTGATAAAGTATTTTGTGGCAGATGGCAGATATGATTACATTGAAACGGGCTCCCTGATTTCCATAAAAGAGAATGTCAAAGATATCACAATTCCCTCTGAGGAGAGAAAAATCAGAATGTATCCTATGGACTTCGAGGAATTCTGCTGGGCATTGGGAAACGAGCAGATACTCGAGGTAATCAGATTATGCTATGAGAAAAAAGAAAGCCTGCCAAAAGGTCTTCACAACTCTGCCATGCTTTTGTTCAGGCAGTATCTTCTGGTAGGCGGAATGCCAAAAAGCATAGACGTGTTCATCTCACAAGACAAGGATTTTGGCGCATCAGATGTGGAGAAGCGCGATATTCTCAACCTGTACAGAGAAGATATCAGGAAGATAGGCAAAAATTATCAAGCCAAGGTTCAGGCTACATTCGACCAGATTCCGGCCTTTCTCTCAAAACATGAGAAACGCATCATCTTCTCACGTCTCGATTCAAATGCCAGGGCAGATACTTATGAGGACTCGTTCTTCTGGCTTGCAGACTCAATGATCTGCAATCAATGCTTCAACTGCAGTGATCCGAATGTTGGTCTGGCAATGAACGAAGACAGAACCTTCATCAAATGCTATATGGGGGATACCGGACTTCTTGTAAGTCATGCCTTCAGCGAGAATGACATCACAGAGACAAATCTCTACAGGAACATTCTCTTTGATAAACTATCAATCAACGAAGGGATGCTGTATGAGAATGCAATCATGCAGATGCTCACCGCCAATGGACATCGTCCGTATTTTTACACGAATTACAATGAGTATAAACACAGAAATGACATTGAGATTGATTTTATAATCACGGAAGGTGGAAAGGTCAGAGAAAAGATTATACCAATCGAGGTAAAGTCATCTTCAAATTACTCGACGGTCTCTCTGGAGAGGTTCATGTCAAAATTCAAGAGCAGGATTTCCTCTGCATATGTTATTCATCCGAGGAACCTCTTACTGAAAGAAGACATAGTTTGCATTCCGCCTTATATGACATTCTGTCTTTGAAAATTGATGCTTCAAAGACAAAAAAGGGATTTCTGTTAATTCCAGAAATCCCTTTTTATAGCAGGGGTAGGACTCGAACCTACGACCCCCAGGTTATGAGCCTGATGAGCTGCCAACTGCTCTACCCTGCGATGCGACTAGTACTTTAAAACATAAGTGCCATCAATGTCAACACAGCTAAAAATCAAAACCTGGAAGAAGCTAAGCAGTAGATGCTTAGGGAGGTAAAGACAATGTCTCAAAAACAGTTATCAGCAATAACAGGCATTGACCAGTCAGACATCTCCAAGATTGAACGCGGTGCGGCAAACCCTTCTGTTCAGATTATGCTTTGTCAGTTCACGTTTAAGAATTTTAGATCATACAAAGAAGAGACTGTGTTTGATTTTCAGGCCACCTCAATTGGAGAATTCGAAGATTCTTTGATCTCCATTAATGATAATTCTCCTCTTCTGCCTGTTGGAGTAGTCTATGGTCCGAACGGAGGTGGAAAAACAAATCTTCTCTTAGCCTTATCTTGTCTTGTATCAATGGTGTCTCAACCAATAAATGAATTAGGAAAGTCCAGACAGAGAGGCATAATCCAGGAAAGGACCAACTGCTTGCCATACCTACTCGATGATGAATCTAGAAATGAACCAACAGATTTTGAAGTGTTTTTTAGAGTAAATGGAAATGAGTACAGGTATAATCTGTCAGTGCTAGAAGAAGAAATAGTCAGAGAGTCTTTACACTGGAAAACAATCGGCGGAAAGAAAACTGGAGCAGTATTTGAGAGAAACAGATCAGAGATAATACTTGGTCAAAGCATCAGCAAGGCATCAATAAATAGAACTGTTAACCCGAAAATGCCATACCTAACTTTTCTGGCTATTAACTATGACATTCAAGTTATTGCGGAAGTTCAAAGATGGTTTGAATCTGTTTACACCATAAACTTTGGTAATCCTTCTACAGAAAAAACTGTATTCATGCCTCAAGAGCCTTCTATTCATGAAAAGTCCATACAGGCACTAAATGATTTAGGAATAGATGTCAACGAGTTCTATTTTGATAATGATAGACAACGTATTGTTACGCAGAGAACAGTCAAGGGAAAAAGCTATGAGCTTTTCTATGAAGATGAATCTGCTGGGACAAGAAAGCTTATATCTGTTCTTCCCATACTTTTAAATGCACTTAATGAAGGGAGGCTGGTGATAGTTGATGAGTTAGATGCTAAGCTTCACCCCAAACTACTGAGGTACATAATCTCTCTCTTCAAGAACAAGTCTATTAACAGCAAGGGCGCACAACTGCTCTTCACTTCACATGATCTGTCCACAATGAAAAATTATATCTTCCGCAGAGATGAAATATGGTTTGCATACGAGAAGCCTGAGCATGGAAGTGAAATCTATTCTCTTTATGAAATCAGAAATGAAGGCAATGAGCGAATAAAAGCCACTATGGCTTTTGACAAGCAATATCTAGAAGGCCGCTATGGTGCAGACCCATATCTTTCAAATATGCTTTCGGACGGTTGGAAATGAGTAACAAGCCATTGAAAAAAAGCGATTTGAAGAAAGGCTGGATGATGCCAAGGAAGGACAGAAACATAAGAATCCAGCCAGAATATCACCTAATTGTTACAGAAGGAACAGACACAGAGCCAGCCTACTTCAACGCAATAAAGAATACTATTAATTCTCGTTATCCTGGCAGAATACAAGTGGATATTCACGGAGAGGGAGATAATACAGTAAGTTTAATTGAAAAAGCTTGGAAGCTTGTCCAGTTTAGCCCAAACATATACAAGCACGTTTGGATAGTATTTGATACTGATGATTTTCCATCATCAAGAATCAACAAGACTGTTAATTTGTGCAAAACTTCTACAAGAGGAGAAACTGAGTATCATGCTGTTTGGTCAAACCAATGCATCAAACTGTGGTTCCTTCTTCATTTTAGCTTTTTCCACTCAGATATAAATAGAAGAGAGTATTGGCCATAACTTACTGAAATATTGGTCCGTCTCGGCAAAGGGAAGTATACAAAAAACAGAGAAGACATCTTTGAAATATTGCATCCATACATGCCCCAGGCAATTGTCAATGCCGAGAAACTCAATGAACTAAACCAAGGCAAAAGTCCGTCAAAATCTGCTCCTGGAACAAGAGTTCATGAGCTTATAAAGTTACTATAGCCGTATTTATAGTATTTATATCCCAGAGTAATGACACTCCTAAAAATTGAGTTTATTATTCACCTCAGGAGGAACATACGTGAAAAAGAAAACTTTTGTTACACTTCTTTTAATATTAACAATCCTTACACCAGTCTTCGCAGACTTTAACTTCTACTTTGGCACAGATTTCAGCATAAGCGGAACAAAAGCCTTCAAGACCAAAGGAATAACAGATTTAACAGAGGCCCAGGCCTATGTTGAAGTAACATACGCAGAGAAAAACTTTAATGCAGACGTGAAAGGAAGAGTTTCCCTATCTTCAAACTCCAGCGCCGAATATGACTTTGAGAGAATCTTTGCCAGCTACAAGATGAAGAGCTTTGATGACAACACTCTCACCATCATGGCTGGAAAGTACCCCTCTACCTGGGGCTTGGGAAAGATAGACGGCTACTTGATTGGAGACATAATCACACCTGAAGATAACGAGTACTCCATCTCAGCCTCTCAGGAATTTGATAAAGGCTGGAGTTCAGAGCTACAGGCCGTCATGCCTTTGGATAATGATAAAACTTTTAAGATTGGAGCTCAGGGAAGAAAAGGCTTCTCTTCAGACGTTCTTAATGAAGCTAGGCTCTCTATAGTTTTCAATCCAACAGACAAGATAATTGGCATTTCAGCTGCAACAGATCTTACCTACTGGGCAGAGATCTCCGCTGGTGCAGACTTTGCATACATATATGATAAAGACGCTTCAACCAAGACAGAACTAGTTTTTTCAGCCTCAGCTCTTAAAGATTTTGATGTTGAGATAAACTCAAGAACTAGAAAACTCACAGAAGCGCTGAGCCTGAATTTTATAATTGAGGGCGGAAAGTATGCTCAGACATTAATTGTCAACCACGCAGATTTGGAACTGACAAACAAGAGCAGCATCTACTCAAAGACAACGCTAGGCCTCGGAGGCGGAATTACAGAGTTCATTCAGATCCTTGGAGCCACATATACCCTTGAGAGAGGCCTTGTAGCTAATGGATACGTGACCATAGACACAGACTCCATCACGCTCACAGCGGATCTAAGCTACAATTATTGAAGAGCTAATTCAAGCATCTTTTCAAGCGGAAGCCCTATTATATTTGACAGGCTTCCGCTTATTTTTTCCATTAACGTGTACCCTTGACTTTGAATTCGGTACGCCCCGGCCACACCTTTGTAGTCGCCTGAGCAAATGTATCTTTCTATGTCTCTCTCACTCAAAGTTTTAAAATAAACATCTGAGACCACACAGCAGCTCTCCATCATCCCCCGGCCAGGCAGATACATACACAGTCCTGAAAGTACACTGTGCTTCTTCCCGGAAAGAAGCCGGTACATAGAGACCGCCTCTTCTTCATCTTTAGGCTTCCCATGTAAAGTTGAGCCTAAGCAGACTAGTGTATCTGCACTTACAGCTGGCAGAGTAGAATCAAACAAACTAGAGCCCATATACCTTCTCATTTTCTGGGTAGCTATCAATCTGACAACTTCAGATGGCTCAGTTAGACCACAGATCTCGTTTATGTCTTGAGGCCTGACTATAACAGTTACTCCGCAGTCTCTGAGCATATTCAGCCGGTTTGGTGACTGAGAGGCCAAAACCAGAGTTGGGAAGGTCTTTTTTATCTTATTTTTAAGTTCTACATCCAAAACGGGACATTTTTCCATATAGTTACAGTACTACATTTAAGCTCTTTTGTCCCTAATTGACTCAAAACTGCAACCCCAAACAAACTCATGTGTCAAACTGACACACATATGCCTTTCTGACACACTTAAAAACACTCAATAACTCCAAAAAACCACCCAAACCAACACCTCAAACCAAACACTAACAAAACTAAAACATTATACTACAAATACTTACAAAAAACTTGGCACGCTTAGTGCTATTTAGAAAGTGTCCAACAAAAAGGACACAAATTAAAGAATAATAAGTGAGGTACACTATGAACTATTTAAACACAACAAACGATTTTGACAGATTCTTCAATGACGTATTCGGCACCTGGGGAGTCAGAAACAATAAGATTCCGTCAGTAGACGTATATGAAGATGAGAAAGCTTTCTACGTGGAAGCAGAGCTTGCCGGTTATGACATGAAGGACGTTGAAGTAAACGTTGAGAAGCATGTGCTCAGAATCTCTTCTCACAAGAAAGCTACTGAAGATAAGGGCAAGAAGTATCTTATCAGAGAAAGAAGCTTTGTAGAGTTTGACAGAGCCTTCAGCCTCCCTGAAGGAATCAACGAGGAGGCAATTGATGCAGAATTCAGAGACGGAGTTCTCACCATCACCCTTCCGAAGATGCCTGTTGAGCAGCCAAAGAAGATCAGCGTTAAGATTAAATAACGCAACACATACCCTCCTAAAAAAATTCCTATGTAAAGCACACCTGAGCACCGCAGAAACCAAGCCTAAAAAGCCCTTCTGCGGTGCTCTTTTTTATTTTCTCCATTGGGTGTATTATGTTACACATGAAAATAGTAATCCTAGGAGCCGGAAGGCGTGGCATAAGACTTGCCAGATTCCTTGTTGAAGAACAGAACGATGTCATCTTATTAGATGACAATCCTTCAAATGTTGCTAAAGCACTGACCAGCGTAGACTGTCTTGCCTATGAATGCAGCGGCACAGACATTGACCAACTAAATACATTTGAGATCTCTGACGCAGATGCCTTCATAGCCCTCACCGGCAGTGATGAAACCAACCTGGTCTCCTGCGGGATAGTTTCCTCAAACTTCAAAATCCCTACAACTATTGCCTCAGTGAGAAACCTCTCATACACAAACACCGAGTCCTTCATGGGCATCTCGCACATAGTGAACCCCTACCAGGAAGTGGCCCTGCATATCTGGAAGGAACTTGATAAAGGCATCTACTCAGATGTCATCATGTTTGAGCACTCCGCCCTCTTGTTGAACAATGTCTATGTGGATGATTCCTCTCCCTATCAAGATATGTCCCTAAAGAATATCCGCAAAGAATTTGACGGGAACTTCCTCATAGCCGCCATAAGCAGGGACGAAGAAATAATAGTCCCAAGTGGAGACACAGTAATAAGAAAAGGAGACACCCTAGGCGTCATAGCTGACAACGAAGCTCTGGAAAACATCTTCCACGTAGAAGAGACCAAGAAAAAGAGAGGCAGAAAGATCTGCATAGTCGGTGGAACAAAGATCACAGACTTCCTGCTCCACAAGTTCACCGAACGCCAGAGAAAGAACACGACTGTCATAATCAAAGACCCGGATTATGCCAATGAGATTTCTTCCAGATACCCTGGCGTCCTGACTATTAATGACAATATTACAAACGAAGGCATCTTCTCGCAGGAAAACCTTGAGAACAACGACGTAATTGTCTGTATAACCGACAATGATGAGCTGAACATCATCTCAGCCAGTTACGCCAAAACCATGGGAATCAAGAACGCCATGGCCCTGATAATTAAGAATCCCGACTATGTCCGCATGGCCAGGCATATGGGAATAGACTCCCTCATCTCTTCTCAGGACGTAACCGTAGACTCCATTCTCAAATATTTGCAAGGCAAGAACATATCCAGCAGACATAAGATGTTTGACGGCCGCCTTGAGACCTTTGAGTTTGAAGTGCCTCAGGACTCTCCGCTCATTGGCAAAAAACTCATGGATATAAACATGAAGGATAAAGGAATAATTGGTGGAGTTACAAATTCCAGAACAAAAACAAACATCATTCCTTCAGGTACCTACGAGATTAAAGCCTCAGATGTACTTGTTCTCATAAATCTCAGCAAGTCAAATATGTTCATCCAGGACCTGCTCTCAGGAAAGGAAGTCTGATGCACATAAAGAAAGTTATCCGCCTTCTTGCCTTCATTGAACTCTTCATAGCCTTCCTCATGCTAGCCCCCATCTACGTTGGCCTGCATTTTGAAGAAACAACTGCAGTCCGCGCATTTCTGATTACCGAAGCCCTCATAATCATCATAAACCTTCCTTTGGCAATTCTTCTGAAAAATGAATCCCTGGCCACAATCTCTCAGCGTGATGGGTTTCTCTTCACAACCCTGACATGGGTGGTTTCAACCGGATTCGGAGCCCTGCCATTAATACTTTCAGGAAACTTCACAAGCTACTCCAAAGCATACTTTGAGATTATGAGCGGTTTCACCACAACCGGTGCAACCACTCTTTCAAATATAGAAGCATGCTTTAAAAGCATTCTTTTCTGGAGATCCATGACAAACTGGCTCGGAGGCATGGGAATTGTCGTACTCTTTGTAGCCTTTCTTCCCGCCCTCGGAGCAGGAGCCGGATCTTTCCATCTCATGGGAGCCGAATCCGTTGGCCCCGTAAAAGGCAAACTTACTCCAAAGACCAGGACAACGGCCATTCTGCTGTGGGGTATTTATCTGGGCTTCTCAATTCTTCAGGTTTTCTTCCTTCGTCTTGGAAATCTTAGTCTGTACGATGCCGTAACTGTCACCTTCTCCACCATGTCTGCTGCGGGCTTCTGCGTCAAAAACGCCTCCATCGGTGCTTTCAACTCCGCCTATGTAGATGTGGTAGTCACTGCCTTCATGATTATAGCTGGAACTAACTTCTCTCTTTACTACAGGGCATTCACAGGCCACCTGAAAGAGAGTCTGTCAGACAGTGAGCTCCGCTGGTATTTCTCCATTTTCGCTCTTGCCACGTTCCTGGGAGCCATCTTCCTCAACTTCAAAGATGTCTACAGCTTCCCAACAGCGCTGCGTTACATGGCCTTCCATGTTGCTTCCATTCTGACTACTACCGGATTTTCAACTACGAACTACCTTAACTGGCCTTCCTTTACCATAGTTCTGCTGGTACTTACCATGTTCATTGGTGGCTGTGCAGGTTCTGCAGGTGGAGGCATCAAGGTTGTCAGAATCTCCGCCATGCTCAAGGCAGGCAACCAGAACATAAGGCAGAAGATTCATCCGTCCGGAGTCTATCAGATACGCAACAACAGCGGTCCCATAGACAGCAAGACCATCTCTTCCATCTTTGCCTTCTTTGCCATCTACATCTTCACCTGGCTCTTAGGAGCTGTCATCATCTCCCTTTCAGGAGCAGATGTGGCAACCTGCCTTTCAACCTCTATCCTCACCCTTGGAAACATAGGAATAGGTTTTACAAGTATAGGTGTTCAGGAGAGCTTCTCAGTTCTTCCTACATGGACCATGTGGGTCTACAGCTTCCTCATGCTTGCCGGCAGGCTTGAGCTCTTTACCGTGTACGTTCTTTTCTCACGTGCCTTCTGGAAAAGATAGGATACAATTTAAGGGCGCTGAAATCAGAGCCCGACAAATTTAATGGATTATGTATCCGAATTGGAGAATGGGCGGCCGGTAATCGTATCCTTCTATGGTCGGCTGCTGCCAGACCGGAATAGAGAATGAGGTAAAATCATCCGCGTTTCAGGGCAAAGGAGCAGAGGCTATGGCCAAAGAGATCTACGCGGGTATAGACCTGCACAAAAACCAGTTTACTGCCTGCATTCTTAAGAACGGAGAGGTTATGGAAGAAGGTACAAAGTACTGCCTTTCCCCAGAAGGATTATCATCTTTTGCTTCAAGATTGCAGCAGTTTACTTTAAAGGACTACAGGATCAAAGTTGCCTTTGAAAGCACGGGCAATGCCAGGTATTTCAAAACTGAGATGGACAGGCAGAATTTTGAGAGCCACGTCATCAACACTCTACGTTTTAAAGTGGTCAATCTCAGCACAAACAAGACAGATAAGAATGACGCCCGCACTATTGCAGACTTTCTAGAAAAAGACATGCTTCCCGAAAGTCACTTGTGCTCTGCCTATTCCGAGGGCATAAGGCGCATTCTTAAGGTTAGGTCCCTTCTTGTTTCCGATTGTACAGCCATAAAAAACCAGGCTCACGCGGTTCTTCTTGCTTATGGAATAATTACTCAGCTTTCCCAGTTTCAGAGCCGCAAGGCGCGCCTACGCTTTACTCAGTCCATTGAGAACCCACAGCTGAAACAGAGTCTTTACATGCTCTTCAAAACTCTGGACGCTCTTGAGTCCCAAATAAAGAGTCTTGAAAGGGAACTTACCGAGCTCACCTTACAGGATAACAATGTAAGACTTCTTAAAACCATCCCCGGCATAGGGATTGTAAATGCCTGCACAATCAGTGCCTACACTGATGACATCCGTCGCTTTAGTTCTGCAAAACAATTCTCCTCTTTTTGCGGGATAGTTCCATGGGTCCAGAGCTCAAATGAGAGCTCCTACTATGGGAGGATTACCAAGCGTGGTCCTAAGGAACTCCGTACAGCTTTGGTCCAATGCGTTGTTGCCATGGTTAGATTGCAGGAAACCACCGGAGAGACCCGTCTTATGAAAAGCTACCATGCTCTCAAGGATTCCAAATGCTCCGGCAAGGCTATAATAGCCACAGCCCGTAAGCTCTCCTGCATAATCTACACCATGCTGAGTAAGAACAAGCCGTTTGATATGTCCCTGCAGCGCTAAGCTCAGGGTACTGAACATTACAAAATCCTCAATATATAAAGCATGTCAGTACCCTCATTATGCCCAAATCCAAAAACCTTGAAATTCAATTAATAGAGGAAGTATGAAAAAGGTATTAGTAGTACTTTTAATCGCGGTGCTGGC
>CAJOOY010000002.1 GCA_905236385.1 uncultured Spirochaetia bacterium | reverse complement strand
TAATAGATGAGAGAATAGTCCACGGCCAGGTCAACGGTGGAATTATCCAGGGAATAGGTTGGGGCTCAACTGAGGTTCTTGAAAACGTTGGTGGGCACTTCAAGCAGACAAGTATCAGTGACTACATAGTGCCGACCTCAATGGACCATCCGAAGCAGGGTGTTTACTTTGTAGAAAACGCCTACGAGTGGGGTCCGTTCGGAGCTAAGGGTATGGGAGAGCTGGTCTTCAACGGTTCGGCTGCTGCCTACATAGATGCAGTTAGTAGGGCCATAGGAAAGAGAATTTCTTCTATCCCGTGTCCAACTGAAAAGGTCATGGAGTACATGCTAAAAGGCACAGATATAAAGGAGGCTCTCTGATGGATACAAAACTCACATTTAAACTTAACGGCAGGAGCGTAAGTATAAATACTGACCCACTGAGAAGGCTTCTGGATGTACTCAGAGAGGACTTCAAGCTCACTGGTGTGAAAGAAGGCTGCAGTGAGGGTGAGTGCGGTGCTTGTTCTGTTCTTCTTAACGGCAGAATGGTCACTTCCTGCATTATCCCAGTTGGAGCTGTGGATGGCCAGGAGGTCATGACTATTGAGGGTGTTTCAGAAACCGAAGGTGGAAAGCTTATAGTTGAAGCTTTTGCTGATGGAGGAGCTGTTCAGTGCGGGTTCTGTATTCCAGGCATGGTAATTGCTGCTTACTGCCTCCTTAAGTCCAATCCGGAGCCAACAGAAGATGAGATAAGGCTTGGAATCTCGGGAAACATCTGTCGCTGCACAGGTTATGATTTAATTGTCGAAAGCATAAAGCTTGCTGCAAAAAGAGGAGAGAAAATATGGAAGAAGTAAAAACCTACATACCATCAACTCTCAAAGAAGCTCTTGAGATAAAGAGTAAGGTAGACTGCATTGCCCTGGCAGGGGGAAGCGACCTGATGGTTGCCCACAAGAGGACTCTGGGCCTGACCCCTAAATTTGACAAGAGCGTAATGATTATCAGAAACCTCAAAGAGCTGCGAAACATCTATATCAACGAGAGGGGCGAGTGCTGCATAGGAAGCTGCTGCACCAGCGCAGAGATTGCCGAAAGCCCGCTTTGTCCGTGGCATCTGAGGCAGGCAGCTTCCCGTATGGGGGCAGTGGGGCTCAGAAACAGCGCAACCATTGGCGGAAACATAGCTAACGCTTCGCCTAAAGGCGATACCCCGGGCCCGCTCTATTTATTAGACGCCCGTGTTAAACTCTCATCAGTTGACGGAGAGAGAGAGGTCCCGGTTTCAGACTTTATCATCAAGTTCAGAACCATAGATCTCAGGAGCGACGAGCTGATTACTGAGATAATTGTTCCTCTTTCAGAAGATGATTTTGACTACATCTTCTGGCACAAGGTAGGGACTAGAAAGGCAAACGCAATCAGTAAGATTACCCTCAGCCAGGCCATTAAGTTCAACAAAGATGACACAGTAGGAGACTACAGGGTCAGTGCTACCGCTACCGGCGCCAAGACCAACAGAAGTCGGGACGTTGAAAGTATTCTTATTGGGAAGAAGATTACTCCAGAGCTGATTGAAGATGTGATTAAAGCCTTTGACGCTGTCATCTCTCCAAGGGCCATGCCTGAGTTCAGACGCGAGGCTACAAGGAGAATGATTAGAAGGTTCTTAACTGAAAGTTCTAAGCATCCGAAGGATAAGGTGATAGATACTTATGATGGCTACCATGTTACAGGTCAGCCTGAACCAAGGAGGAAATAATGAACGAAAAAACTGTTTTGCTCAAAAATATTTACGTTCTTTTAACGGATACTGCCAAGGAGCCACAGTGCGGTGTTGATCTGCTGATTGAAGGCTCAAAGGTAAGTAAGATAGGTAAGAATCTTGCCGCTCCTCAGGGTTGCAGAGTTATTGACTGCTCAACTTTGGTTGTGGTTCCTGGGTTTGTAAACACACACCACCATTTCTACCAGACTCTTACAAGAAATCTTCCGGCTGTTCAGGATGCCAAGCTTTTTGACTGGCTTGTCTACCTTTATGAAGTGTGGAAGTACGTGGATGAAGAGGCCGTTTACTGGTCATCTCTTCTTGCCATGAGTGAGCTTCTGAAAACCGGTTGTACCACCTCAACTGACCATCACTATCTCTATCCAAACACCTTTAAGGGAGACTTGATGGCTACTCAGTTCAAGGCTGCAGACCAGCTTGGTATGAGGTTCTCTCCAACCCGTGGAAGCATGAGCCTCTCCAAGAAGGATGGAGGACTTCCACCGGATTCTGTAGTTCAGTCAGAAGAAAAGATTCTTGAAGACTCAGAGAGGTGCATAAAGACCTTCCATGACAGTGCTCCAGATAGCATGCACAAGATAGTTCTTGCCCCGTGTTCACCGTTCAGCGTTACTAAGCGCTGTATGCTTGAAAGCTCTAGACTGGCCAGAAAGTACGGAGTAAGGCTACACACCCACCTCTGTGAGACCATGGATGAAGAGAACCAGTGTAAGGCCATGTATGGAATTAGGCCAGTTGAGCTCATGCAGGAGTGTGAGTTAATTGGAGATGATGTCTTCTATGCCCACGGTATCTGGTTCAATGACGAAGAGCTGGACCTGCTAGCTAAGACTGGTTCCCACATAGCTCACTGTCCATCTTCAAACATGAGACTGGGTTCCGGTATCTGCCGCACCAGAGAGATGCTGGATAGGGGAATAAATATTGGAATAGCAGTAGATGGAAGCGCTTCAAATGACAGTTCAGATATGCTTGGTGAGATGAGAAACGCTCTTCTACTTTCAAGAATCCGCTACGGTACAAACGGTCTTACAGCCCGTGAAGTTCTGAAGATGGGTACTGAGAATGGTGCTAAGTTACTGAACTTTGGAAAGGTTGGAAAGCTTGAAGAGTCCTGGTGTGCAGACCTGGCCTGTTTTGATGTTTCAGGAATTGCATACGCTGGAAGCCAGAGTGATCCTATAGCCGCTCTTCTTTTCTGCGGCTGCGACCATACTGCAAAGTATACCATTGTCAACGGTCAGGTTGTTGTTGATAACGGACGCGTTGTTGGAGTTGATGAGGAAGTTCTTGCTGAAAACGCAAACAGAATTGCAGCAAAGCTTCTTGAGATGAGGGAGAAAAATGGCTGAAAAACTGATAATTGCTCAAAGTATTGAAGAAGCAGTCTCTCTTAAGGACAGTTCTTCACTTTTCCTTGCCGGTGGTACTGAGATAAACAGATTAAACTCTCCGTGCCAGGCTGAGACTCTTGTCTCAATCGGCAGAATAGGTATGGACAGTATAGAAGAAACAGAGGCTGAGATTGATTGCTGTAAGGGCCCAAAGAAGGGTAGGTTCATTAGAGTTGGTGCCATGTGCACCTTCCAGGAACTGGTGGACTCTCTCTCCGTTCCAGATTATCTGAGAGAGGCTTGCCTCTTCATGAGTTCTAGAACCAAGCGGAATATGGCAACCATAGGCGGTAACATTGCTTCAGCAAGGGATGATTCGTACCTGCTTTCAACTCTCATTGCCGCAGGCGCAGCAGTAGAACTAGAGAGCAAGGGCAAAAAACACGTCTACGGGGTGTGCAGGTACTTAAAGGAAAAGAAAGACTACCCGGACTCACTGATAACAGCTGTCCTCCTTCCAAAGAAGGAGATTTCCGTCTGCTCAAAGAGATACGCAAACACAGCTGCTTCCCACGCCTATGTGACAGTCTCAGTATCTTATTCAGATGGAAAATACAGGATAGGTGCTGCTGTCAAAAATGCAGGAGTTAAGCGCCTGATAGAGATAGAAGACTTGGTAAACGTGAGATTTGTAAGTGAAGAAGAGATCAGCAAGGCTGTTGATCTGGAAATTAAAGATGACATGTTCGGCTCAGAGAAGTACAAGAGGTACCTGCTTGGGGTGACCATCTTTGATCTGATGAAGAAGGCTAATGGAGGTAAGAAATGAGAGTTAACTGTATAATCAACGGAAAAAACAGAAGCTTTGATGTAGACGCCTCCATGAGGCTTAGACAGCTGCTGGAGCTT
>CAJOOY010000001.1 GCA_905236385.1 uncultured Spirochaetia bacterium | reverse complement strand
GCACTGATGGTCACAGATGTTACATGTTATATTTGGTAGAGCGTTTCCGTCATAGATTACAGCCAGGGCTTCGGCGTACTTGCCTTCTCCTACTAGACTTACATAATCCGGAATATCCTGATGAATAGGACAGGCTTCCTGACAAGGGGCTACATAGCAGTTAAAGATAGGTAGCTCGTCTTCTGCCTTAGCCTTGTTAAAGCCTCTGAATTCCTTCTGCAGGTACTTCTTTTCTGAAGCAGTTTCGGAAAGAGTTCTAACAGCCTTTTTATCAATGCTTGTTCTGCCCCATTCTTTACTCTCTTTTTCAAGAATCTCAGCCATCTGTTCCATTCTTGAATATCCACCTGGTTTGAGCATGTCGGTAGCAAGAGTGATTGGTCTGATGCCTGTATCAAAAATATCCTGAACAGAGAATGCTGTAGCTCCACCGGAGTAGGAGATAGGAAGCTTTCCGTCAAACTCCTCACTGAGCATGGCAGCTACAGTAATTGAAGCTGGCATGAGAGCACGGCCTGACATGTACCGCTCATCTCCTGGGAGAACCTTGCCATCGTTAACGTTTGCAAGTGTGTTTGTAAGCTTAACACCAAAGCCAAGCTTCTCTTCTTTGGCCAGATCCACAAGGCGATGCAGCATGGCAACAGCATCCGTGAACTGCAGATCGTGTTCAAATGTCTCTCTCTTGAGAGATATGTGTTCAAATCCAATGCTGTCCAGTATGCTTCTGGCCTTATCATAGCCAAGAAGAGTCGGATTAAGTTTGACAAATGTGTTCAGATGCTTTTCAGTAAGCATGTAGCGGCAGATAGCCTCAATCTCTTTTGGAGGACAGCCGTGCATGGTTGAAATGGTTGCACTCTTACAGATAATTGGAGAAATTCTGTCTACTAGACCTTCCAGAGCTCCTGCATTTTTCTCAAACTCTGAGCCAGCGTAGAACTCACCCTCATCAATCAAGGCCTTAAGCTGAGCCTTGTACTCTTCAAAGAGTGGGTTATTTCTTGCATCCATCATACCATTTATATATGTCTGCATCTTTGGTTCCTTGATTCCTTCAAGGTTATAACCGACAGACATGTTGAAGATGAAATCCGGATCTTCTTTCTTTCCTGTCATGAGAGCCTGCAGTACATGAAGAACCATCCAAGCCTTCAGATACTCATCATAGGCCATAGGAAGTGTGTACTCTGTTGACCACTCTACGTTATGGCACTCATCACGGGCATCTATACATGGTTTGGCAATCATGTTCTTCTCGCCAAGGTAGTCCATAATCTGGACTGTCTTGAGTTCCATGAAACGGCCACCGACAAGATAAGAAGTAATAATATTCTGTGCCAGCTGAGTATGTGGGCCGGCAGCTGGACCAAGCGGTGTGGCGCACTTCTGACCGAAGACCTCTATACTGTGTCCGCAATCATGATAGAAATTATCCTTATGGATTCCGAAAATTGATTGATGGTTCCTGAATTCAGTAAACACCCTTTCAATAAGTTCCTGAAATGGAACCGGACGCATTTTATCACCCATACAAATACTCCTTTAGTTCGAATATAGACTAATTTCATTTTAAACCAATTTCATGGTATGTCAAAATATTTTGCAACAATACGCAACAGCCCACATAATTATGTTTTACCTCAATTTTTTTCTTAAATTTTGTGGAAAAGTTAATTCTTTGGTCGTTTTTTTAGGTTTAGTTAAAAGTGCAAACAATTATGTTTACAAAGAATATAGGCTGTGCGATAATCTACATAACTAAGTGAAAAAACGGAGGTTTTCATGCTTATCAATCTGAAAGTCAATAAAAAAATCAGAGAGAGGAACATTCAGGTCTGTCGTGAAAAGGGAATTCTTCTTCCTACCTTCAAACAGATGGTTGATCCTTCAACAGTTCCTGCTGAAATTAAGGAAAAACTTGCTAATACCGGTCTTTGGGATGTTAACCCTGTAAACCTTTACAGAATTACATGGCACAATGAACCAAAAGAGAAAGGTGGGCTATTCGGCGGAGTCAACTATATTGAAATTCCAAGAAAGCTTACCGGAACAAAGGCAAGGATCTTTGCCCTGGTCGGAAAGTACTTCCCAACAGGTGCTCATAAGGTTGGAGCCACCTATTCATGCCTTGCACCGGCATTGGTCACAGGTAACTTTGATGCCATGAACCAGCAGGCTGTCTGGCCATCAACAGGTAACTACTGCAGAGGTGGAGCTTACAACTCAGCACTCCTTGGCTGTAAGTCAATTGCTATTCTTCCTGCAGAGATGTCTCAGGAAAGATTCAACTGGTTGAAAACAGTTGCCGGAGAAGTAATTGCTACCCCAGGTTGTGAATCTAACGTTAAGGAAATTTTCGACAAGTGTCATGAACTGGATGCAGAGCGTGGCAAGCATATTGTTATCTTCAACCAGTTTGAGCAGTTCGAGAACTATCTCTGGCACTACACAGTTACCGGAGCTGCCTTCGAAGAGATTATCAAGAAAGAAGGCATTAAGGCTGAAAACGTCCGCGGTTATGCTTCCTCAACAGGCAGCGGCGGAACACTCGCAGCCGGAGACAGACTCAAGGATGACTTCCCGGGAATCAAGATTGCGGCCGGTGAAGCTCTCCAGTGCCCAACCCTCCTGAGAAACGGTTTCGGTGGTCACAGAATTGAAGGAATTGGAGACAAGCACGTACCATGGATTCACAACGTGAAGAACACTGACATGATCTGTGCTATTGATGACCAGGATTGTATGGATATTTACAGACTGTTCAACGAGCCGGAAGGAATTAAGTACCTCAAGGAAACAGTTGGGCTGTCAGACAAAGAGATTGAAAACCTCCAGCTCTTCGGTATTTCTGGAATTGGTAACACACTGTCAGCCATCAAGATGGCCAAGTACTATGAAATGGATGAAGATGACTGCGTATTCACAGTCTGCACAGACTCCTCAATCATGTACAAGACAAGACTTGATGAGCAGAGAGAAATCCAGGGTCCGTTCACTGCCGACACAGCGGCCAGAGTTTACAGCGGTTCACTGCTCCACCAGAGCATAAATGACGCCCTTGAGCTCAGCTACTATGACAGACTGAGAGTCCATAACCTCAAGTACTACACATGGGTCGAACAGCAGGGCAAGACGTATGAGGAACTTAACCGCCAGTGGTATGAAAGAGACTACTGGAAGAGCATTCCTCCTATGGCAAAGAAGATTGACAAGATGATTGAAGCATTTAACGCTGAAGTTCTTGCCAAGTAATTCTATTACGGATTAAACAGAAGGCTGTAACATTTCCCTTTAAGGGCTTTGTTACAGCTTTTTTTGAAACCTGAGGAGAGAAGATGAAATTCAAATACCAGTGCGTTGACTGTAAAGAGACGTTTGAAACAGATGAGATAGTTTACCAGTGCCCTCACTGTGCAGGTACAGAGGCAGAAGGAGAGTTTCCTAAGGGAAATCTGAAGGTTCTTCTGGATCCAGAAGAGCTTAAAGAGCTTAAGAAGAAAGATCATGTATCTATCTATGACTTTTTCCCCTATTTTGTACCTGACAAAGAAGTTTACCCGGTTGGAAACACACCAATTGTTGTTCCCAGGAGGTTAAATGAGAAGATTGGCCTTAAAAACGTCTGCTGTAAGATGGATTCTTTTCTCCCTTCCGGCTCTTTTAAAGACAGAGCAAGCCAGTTAATTGCCGCCCAGGCCCTCTCTCACGGCACAAAGAAGATAGCCCTAGCTTCCACTGGAAATGCAGGAGCTGCCATGAGCTGCGCTGGAGCTGCCTACGGACTGGATATAATTCTCTTTGTTCCAGAAACAGCACCTATAAACAAGCTCATGCAGAGTGTTCTCTACGGAGCCACTGTTGTTCCTGTTAAGGGCAGTTATGATGATGCGTTCCTTCTTTCAATTGCCTACACAAAGAATTTTGGAGGAATAAACAGAAACACAGCCTACAACCCTATGACTATTGAAGGCAAGAAGAGCATTTCAATTGAGCTCTTTGAGCAGCTTGGCAGAAAGATACCGGACATAGTCTATGTTCCAACTGGAGATGGCTGCATAATCAGTGGCGTTTTCAAGGGCTTCTATGATCTTATGGAAGCAGGACTTACTGACAAAATGCCTCATATAGTTGCCTGTCAGAGTGAGAAATCAAATGCTATTAGCCAAGCTTTTAAGACCGGTAAGTTTAAAAATATTGAAGCTTCAACCAGAGCAGACTCCATCTCCGTAGACTGCCCTGCCTCTGGAAGAATGGCTGTAAACTACCTGAAAGAATACGACGGCTGGGCAGTAGAGGTGAGCGAGAAGGAAATACTGGACGCCCAGATGAATCTGGTAAGAAATTCAGGAATATTCGTAGAACCTGCTTCAGCAACAGCTTGGGCAGCATATGAGAAGGATGCTGGGAATCTTAAGAATAGATTTGGAGAAGATGTAAATGTCTGTGTTCTTCTAACAGGAACCGGATTCAAAGATATGGCGGTCTTTGACGGAAGAGTAAGTCTTCCACCATCAATTGAAAACTCTGAAGAGGCAGTAATAAAGCGTTTTAGCTAATTAAATTAAGGGCAAGTTTGAGGTAGTTGTAGTAAGCGCTCTTCTTCAAGTTAAAGATTCTACCCTCTTGCCAAGCCTGACCATCAAGTCTGTCGGCGGTGAAGAAAAGCTGACAGACTTTTATTTTTGCATACTCAGATACTGCCATGATTGCTGAGCACTCCATATCAACGCAGATACAGCCCTTCTCTTTGGCTATAGCAACAGCCTTTTCAGTCTCTCTGAAAACAGCATCTGTAGTCCAAACAGAGCCTTTGGTGTAAGGGACAGACAATTCATCTAGTTTTTGACAAATTTCATCACAGCCCCGAACAGGAATAAACTCATCTTTTGAAGGTATGTAGTGGTAACTAGTCCCTTCATCTCTTAGAGCTCTGTCAGGGACAATGAGAGAAGTAGAGACAGGCGTAAGGACACCACAGGAACCAATAAAGAGAAGCTCCTCAACTCCCCTCTCTTTCATACACTCAATAAACTGGGAAACAAAAGGAGAGCCTATTGGTATACGAGCAAAAGACACTTCCCCAAGGCTCCATAACTCATAGCTTTTATCAGTTGGCAATTCTTTAGCACCAAACTCATCAAGAACTTTTAAAAACCCACTCTGCCAGGAGACAATCATCTTTGGGGGAAGAGTTTTTTTCTTAATATAGAGAGAAGGATGAAAGAGCGGCTTCTGATCTATGAAATCTATCATCAGTAAACGGTTTTTCTAATCTCGTCTATGTACTCTGAGGCAATATGGGCGGCTACTGCACCATCGGAAGCTGCTGTCACTACCTGTCTGAAAGGAGTATTCCTGACATCTCCAACTGCAAAAAGACCTTTAACAGAGGTTCTCATACAGTTATCTGTCTTTATGTAGCCATTCTCATCCAGTTCTACAAATGGAACCACCTGAGTCTGAGGTATATTTCCAACAAAGACAAAAACAGCATCAAAGTCTTCTGTGTACTCTTTACCAGTAGATTTATCTAAGAAAGTTACTGAACTAACCTTGTTATCCTTTCCATTAATAGAAAGGACGTTGTGATTCATCTTAAAGCTTGCCTTTCCTGTGTCTTCAAGAGCCTTTACTACAGCACTCTGAGCTCTGAAGCGGTCTCTTCTGTGGCAAACAGTAATCTTGTCTGAAAGCTTAGTTAAATAGTTAGCTTCCTGAACTGCACTGTCTCCACCACCACAGACAAGAATCTTCTTGTTCTTGAAAAATGGACCATCACATGTTGCACAGTAACTAACTCCATGGCCTCTAAGCTCTTCTTCTCCTGGAACACCAAGATTTCTGTGCTTGGCACCGGTAGAAATTACAACAGCTGGTGCATGATAATCCCCGTCTGAAGTCTTGACAGTAAAGCTTCCGTCCTCATTTTTTTCAACCAGGTCTACAGTAGCGTAAATTATTTCACAGCCAAACGTTACAGCTTGTTCTTCAAAAGCAGATCCTATTGAGTAGCCAGATACAGTTCCGAGTCCGGGATAGTTTTCTATCTCATCAATTATCACAGTCTGACCGCCACAAGCCATCTCTTCAATTATAGCTGTCTTTCTTCCTGCACGGGCGCTGTACTGACCACAGGCAAGCCCACCAGGACCACCACCGACAATCAGAATATCATAATCTCTGTCACTCATTCTTTCCCTCCTCCTTCAATCTCTCTTCAAGAGCATACTCAGCATCACTCTTTCTCAAATAGACTGGGCCCTGTCCTATATGGTCTGCCCCGTTTTTCTCAAAACTCTCTACACCTAGTTCAATTAAAGAAGAGACTAAGGAAGCAGATACGTCTACTACTTTAACGCTCCTGCCAACAATCATAGGAGCAAAACTTTCAGCATCCGGGCCAATTACTGTCACGCTTTCATGATTTTTCAGAACTTCTGTTAAATCTGCAGGACTTCCGTCTGTGTCCGGCATAAGGCGCTTATCAGCAAAAGCGCTTAGGTAGTACCTCTGCTTCTTGGCGTCTATGGCTACAACCTTTAAGCCTTCTATACTTGATGCAGCCCTGGCCCAAGCTTCAAGAGTAGAGACTGAGACAAGAGGTATATCCTGCCCGTATGAAAGGCCCTTAAGAGCAGACATGGCTATTCTTAAACCGGTGAAAGACCCAGGACCTCTTGTACAGACTAGCAGATCCAAATCAGAAACACTCAGAGAAGCCTGCTTTAAGAGGGCGTCAATTACCGGAATAATTGACTCAGAATGGTGCATGGTGTTTTTCTCTAGGTTGTTTGTATATAGACCATTATCTGTCTTGATTGCGGCATACAGTACTGACCCTG